>CAYMOD010000285.1:0-3338 GCA_964391945.1 uncultured Rhodobacterales bacterium
ATCCCCGGCAAGCTCGTGAAGGGGATGGGCGGTGCAATGGACCTCGTCGCTGGGGTGAAACGCGTGGTCGTGGTCATGGACCACACCAACAAGGCGGGCGAATCGAAGCTGCTGCGGGAATGCACCCTCCCCCTCACCGGCAAGGGCGTGGTCGACCGCATCATCACCAATCTCGGCGTCTTTGACGTCGTCGAGGGCGGGCTGAAACTCGTCGAACTCGCCGATGGCGTGACCGAGGACGAGATACGCGCGAAGACCGAGGCAACGCTCGTCAACTGAGCCCAGACCTCCGCATGGATCGGCTGGCCGATTCCGGGGCGGGAGTGACGCTGCCGCAAGACGAAGCCCGCTCCGGAAGGTGGCGGGTATCGGCCTCTCCGCACGGCGTGGGTTTACATCCCACGTCGGCATCCTAACTCCACGAGAACGTGGAAACGGGGTCGGCAACCATGCCGGCTGACCCGAAACCGGCTCCCGAGCCCGTGGCCGGGCGCCTGAACACTCAGGATCCGAGAACCCATGACCCAGGCCAGCCCCGGCGATACCGTGCGCATCCATTACACCGGCCGTTTTCCCGACGGCGCGACGTTCGATTCCTCCCGTGGCAGGGAGCCGCTCGAATTCCGCCTCGGCGCCGGCGAGATCATTCCCGGCCTCGACGAGGCGATCGCCGGCATGTCGGTCGGTGACACCGGCGTGGTGAGCGTCCCTGCCGACAAGGCCTATGGAGCGCACCAACCGGAAGCGGTCCAGAACATCCCCCGGGAGTCGATTCCCTCCCACATCGCCCTTGAACCTGGTATCCGGCTTCAGGCCGAGCGCCCGGACGGCGCGACCATCGCGCTCACCATCGTCGAAATCAGCGAGGACGAGGTCAAGGTGGACGCCAACCACCCGCTTGCCGGCCATGACCTGGTGTTCGAGGTCGAACTCGTCGCGGTGGTGTGAGCGGAGCTCGGCCGGTCGCTGCCGGGGCATTTTCGCGACCGCGAAAAAGTGTTAACCTCCGGCTCCGTGGAGGACTGGCATGATCGAACCGCGTGGCGCCGGTGCCGTTCCGGCGGATCATGGCCCTGGGGATACGGCGGAGCACGAGATGAACGACGCGAAGGCCCGGCCGGCGCCGCGGCCGGAGGATGAGCCCAGCATGGCACAGCTCCTTGACCCAATGGCGTGGGAGCGCCGGCTGCAGGAGGCACGCGCCCGGCGGGCGGAGGCGCTTGCGAGCCGCGAGGGCAAAGGAGGGCGACCCGCGGCGCGCGATGGGAGCCCCGACCCGACCGTCTCCGGTCCGTCCACAAACGCGGCGATCACGCCCGCCGCGCGTCCGGCATTGGCCGACGATACGCGGCCGCAGCCGGCAACCGGCCCTGCCATCGCCGAAACCGGCGGCGGCCCCAGCATCCGCGAGCTCGCGGCGCGGGACGAGGCGTCGGCAACACCTGCGGCAGCTACGCCTGAGTCCGCCCGGTTCCAGCTCCATTCCCTGCCACCGCGCCCGCCGGTGCGCGACC
Organism: uncultured Rhodobacterales bacterium; assembly: GCA_964391945.1. Classification (GTDB taxonomy): domain Bacteria; phylum Pseudomonadota; class Alphaproteobacteria; order Rhodobacterales; family Rhodobacteraceae; genus Amaricoccus. The sequence goes on from CAYMOD010000285.1 coordinate 1,515, forward strand.
GGATCGCCGAACTCCCGCCGGTTCTCCGTCGCGGCCAGCCGCTCGCGGAGCCGCATGCACCGGAAACTCCACCGGAGCCGGAGGCCGGAATCATCGAGGCCCGTCGCCCTGCCCCGAAGCATTTTCCCGTACCGGCCCTCGAAGCGGAGCCTGCCGAAGCGGAGGCCCATGATACCACGGCGGAGGAACCGGCTCTCGGCGCTGCTCCGTTTCTGACGGTACCGCCGCGCCCGGCGCAGCGGCGGGGCCACAGACGGAGCGGAGCGCGTGTCGCGATCGTCTTCGTGGCCGGCCTCGGGCTCGGGCTCGCGGGCGCGCTGACGCTCTCCGGCCCTATGATCGAGCGGATGGGGGCATTTCTGTCCGCCAGCGACACCACCGCCAGCCGTCCCGCCCCGGAAACTGCCATGTCCGGCGGGATCGCCGGCACCGATACGGCTGATGCATCGGCGGGAGACGGTGCGCCTGCCGCGGATAATTCGCCCGACCTGCCGGAAGGGAATGCCGCTGCCCCTGCCGAGGTTGCAGCCCTCACCCTGCCCGCAGTGGAGCCCGCCGGGTCCGCGCCCCCGCTTGTCGTCCCCGAGGGCAAAGGCCCCGCGTTCCTGCCGCTCCCGACCGCCATCCCGCAGCCGGCGGCGCCCGGCCCCGCCAGCGTCGCTTCCGTACCCGACTGGCCCGAGGCGCTCGCCTCGCCCCCGCTACCGACTCCGCCGAATCCCGAAACGGTCGCGGGCACCGCTCCGCCCGGCAGTCTCGGCCTTGCCCGCCCCCTCGCAAGACCCACGGATCTTCCGAAAGTCACGCCGGAGGCCGAGGCAGCGGTCGACCTCGCCGCGCTGACGCCCGATGTGACCGATATGGAGGCGGATACGGCAACGGCCGGCGCCATCAACGCATCTCAGGCCGACGCACCTCAGGTCGAGGGGAGGCCGGCGGAGGCTGGCGAATCCTCCGGGGTGGAGGAGATAACGCCCGCAGCGTCGACCGGCGTTCCCGAGCGCGTGCTCGTCCACGTCCCGTCCGCACTCTCCGGCCCGGCGGCAGAGGCGGCGATCGGCGCCCTCCGCGGCGCGGGTTTCGATCTCGCCCAGCGGATCGACATCGCCTTTCCGATCGGCAGCACCAATATCCGCTATTACTTCCCCAAGGACCGCGCCGCCGCCGAAGCCATGGCCGCGGCGATCAGGGCCGAGACCGGGCAGGAGGCCGTAGCACGGGATTTCACCAGCTTTCGTCCGCAGCCCTCGGAAGGCACAGTCGAGATCTTCCTCGCCGGTCAGCCGCGCCAGGTGCCGCAATCCCAGCAGGCCGCCTCGCCGCCGCGCGCGAACATGCCGCCCGGCCCGCCGGTCAGTTCCTCGGTCGAAGTGCGCCGCCTGTCGACCCCGCCTGCGCAGGCACGCTCCTCCCAGGAGGCGATGCACGACCTCGAACGCCTTGCCGACGAAATCGCGAGAGCGATCGCCGGTTCGCTCAGGGACTGAGCCGCCGGACAGCACCGCCGGACCGATCTGCGCCAGTATGACGAGGCCGAACCACCCGGCACCCTCCCGGCCGCGGTGGGCTGGCCACCCGCCCCTTTTCGCCCGCCGGTCCTTCGTCTATTGCGTCCACGAGCCCCGAGCCCGAGACAGGCCCCATGACCGACACCACGTCCGACTCGACGCCCACCGCGCATATCCGCAATTTCTCGATCGTCGCCCATATCGACCACGGGAAATCCACCCTTGCCGACCGGCTGATCCAGGCGACCGGCACGCTCGCCGACCGCGAGATGAAGGAGCAACTCCTCGACAACATGGACATCGAGCGCGAGCGCGG
>CAYMOD010000286.1:0-3335 GCA_964391945.1 uncultured Rhodobacterales bacterium
ACCGCGAGCCTGCCGAGGGCGAAGGTTTCGTTGCGGTAGCTGGCCGAAAGGGTGCCGCTCCGGTCCTCGACCGGCTTGCCGGCATAGGGCGCGTCAAAATCGACGCTGACCGGATCGGTCGTATAATCGGGAAAGAAGTCGATATCCTGTTCGAGATCGAAATAGGTCCCGGTGAGTTCGAATTCGTGCACCCCGATTCGGTAATCGGCCGTCGCCGTGAAGGAATAGCTCTCGAGATTGTCGCCACCGCCCTGTCCCACGAGCGGGTCCGACGGGATCAGGCGGCCTCCGCCGTCGTAGCTGTCGCCGGTGAAGCTCGCGCCAAGATCGATGCGCAGCCCGAAATTGCCCTGGCGCGTCTCGCCCCCGAGCGAGAGGTCATGGGAAAGGCTGTCGTCGAAATCCTCGTCCTGGAACGAGAGCCGGGACTGGGCGAAGAAGCGCGTTCCCTCCTCCTCGGCCGCGCGGGTGACGATGTTGATGAGCCCGCCCGTCGCGCCGTTGCCGTAGAGCGCGGTAGCGCCCTTGATGACCTCGACCTGATCGATGCTCGCCGGATCGATCGTGGCGAAGTCGCGCGAGAAACCGCGCAGTTCCGAGACGCGGGGGATGCCGTTGACGAGGACCTGCACGCCGCGGCCGCGCAGGTTGAGGCTCGCGCCGGAGATCGTGCCGGTATCGGGCGTCAGTCCGGCCACGCGCTCGCCGAGATAGCGGCCGAGGTCGCCGCCCGAGTCGCGCGCGATCTCCCCGCCGTCGATCACCTCGACGCTGCCCGGGATGGCGCCGGTCTCGACGGACGTCCGCAGCGCCTCGACGACGATCGGCTCCAGCACGAAGGGCTCCTGGGCCAGGGCAGTGCTGGTCAGGAGGCTGGCCAGAAGGCCGCCGGTGGCTGCGGGGCGAAACGTCATGCGATGCTCCTTTCGGGGGATGACAGGGGAGGCGGCAACAGCCTGAGCGCGAGGACACCGGTCACGAGCGACAGGGCCGTGGCGAGGGCGAAGAGCGGGGCGTAGCCGAAGGCGGAAGCGAACACGCCGGCGAGCATGGAGCCGAACGTGTAGGTGAGCAGGTTCGCGCTCGCGAGAATGGTGAAATCGGTTCCGGCCTGGTCGAGCGAGGAGACCCGCAGGAAGGCCGTATAGAGCCCGACGATCTCCATGTAGCGCGAGAAGGTGTTGAGCGCCGACAGGGCGATCAGGGCGGTCTCCGGCATCCCGGCCTGAGCGGCCCAGAGATAGCCGGCGAAACAGGCAGTCCGCACGAGCACGATCGCCCAGAGGAACGGGCCGACGCCGATCCGCTTGATGACGAAGACCCCGAGCGCCGAGCCCGCGAGCCCGACGAGAGCGGCGGCCCCGCCCGAGATCAGCCCGATCTTGGTGAGCGAGAAGCCGACATCGACGAGGAAGGCCAGTTCGACCGCCTTCACGAGGCCTTCGGGAACCCGGAAGAGCAGGGCGAGGCCGAGGATCGCGCGGGCGTCGGGCCGCGCCCAGAAGCTGCGGAAGGACGGACGTCGATGTGCCGGCATGCCGCTGCGGAGCGCTTCGGATTCGGAGACGAGCAGCACCGGCAAGGTCGAGGCCGCGGAGAGAATCATGGCCACGGACAGCGCGACCGTCCAGCCGGTCTGGTCGTAGACGAAAAGGGTGAGCGAGCCGCCGAGGAGCACGCCTACCGCAATCGATCCGCCCTGGATCGCGCCGCCGAGCGTCTGGCGCTCGGGGGGGAGATGCTCGACGGCATAGCCGTCGGTCGCGATGTCCTGAGTGGCGGCCGCGACCGAGAGCACCATCAGGATGGGGAAGAAAAGCGCGATGTCGGTGCCCGGGTCGAGTTGCGCCAGCAGGGCGATCGCGATGAGCGCGATCGCCTGCATGGAGAGGATCCAGCCGCGCCTCGTGCCGAACCGGTCCACGAGGGGTGCCCAGAGGAACTTGAACGCCCAGGGCGCCATCAACACGCCGAAACTGCCAATCAGCGCGAGGTCGATGCCGCGTGCCCGCAGGATCGGCGGCATCGCCGCCGCGACGAGGTAGAGCGGGATCGCCTGGGCGATGTAGAGGCCGCACAGAACGGCCAGGGGGCGCGATGCAGCCATTTGTGACTAATTTGCTCGATCATCCAGGGGAATTACCTGATAAAAAGACTCGACAAAAAGCGCAACATTGTTTTCCCTGATCCCAGCGCGGCGCCGGTCCGGCATGGCCGAAGACGGCGCCTTGGTGCATGTCCACGAAGATCCGGAGGATCGCCTTGCCTGTTGCGGAAACCACGCTGTCGACGATCGTGCCGGAGGCGACCGCTGCGCGGTTGCGCACCCTGCTTGCACCGCATGGGAGGGTCCGCGACAGCGCGACAGGTTTTTCAGTCAGCGCCGATATCGGTGAGGTTCACCTCGCGCGCATGCCGGAGGCAATCCGGCTGCGACTCCACGCGCGGGATTCCGCGGCGCTGGCCTTCATGCGCTCGGCCCTGAGCGAGCTGATGGCCGAGGAGCGTTGGGCGGTCCGATGGACCGGCGACACCGGCGAGGGCCAATCCGCGCCGAATTTCCGCATCGCCCGGATCGTATCTGCCGAAAGGCTGACGCGCCGCATGCGGCGCCTGGTGCTTGAGGGGGACCTCGCGCGCTTCCGGACGGGCGGGTTGCATCTGCGCGTGCACATCTCCGAGGATTCCGACCAGCCTCCTCCCGTACCCTTCCTCGGCAATGACGGCCGCCTCCTCTGGCCCGCCGATCGGGCGAAGCCTACGGGGCGCGTTTACACCGTGCGCCGGATCGAGCCGGACGGAAGCCGGCTCACCCTCGATTGCGTGCTGCACGGCAACGAGTATCCGGGCAGTCGGTGGGCCAGACACGCCCGGCCCGGTCAGCACGTCGGACTGACCGGGCCGGGCGGAGGCGAGGCTCCAGGAGCCGGATGCATCGTTCTCGCGGGCGACGAAACCGCCCTGCCGGCGATCGCCCGGATCCTCGAGGAGATCCCGCGGGGCACGCAGGCGACGGCGCTGATCGAGGTCCAAGACACCGGCGAGGAGCAGCCTGTCCGGACGCAGGCACAGCTCGACCTGCACTGGCTGCATCGCGACACCGCACCGGCGGGAACGACGCGTCTGCTCGAACAGGCGCTCGCGGCCCTGCCGGTGCCGCCAGGCGATTGCAGCTACTGGATCGCCTGCGAAGGCGCCGCCGCGCGGCGCATCCGCAAGCAACTTCTCGAACAGGTCCGGGTATCAGGCAAGCTGGTCCAGGCAAGTGCCTATTGGCATCTGGGACGAGCCCAGAAGGGCTGAGCCGATCCGGCCTCCGGTCCCCACCCGGCGCG
>CAYMOD010000287.1:0-3331 GCA_964391945.1 uncultured Rhodobacterales bacterium
GTAATGGTTGATGGTCCGGGTCAATGCGCCGCGGAACCCGGCGAGATGGGTGCCACCATCGCGCTGCGGGATGTTGTTGGTGAAGGGGAGCGTGGTCTCGTGGTAGCTGTCGTTCCACCAGAGCGCCGCCTCGACGCCGATGCCGTCGCGCTCGCCGACGATGTGGATCGGCTCCGAGATCAGCGGGTTCTTGGAGCGGTCGATGTAGCGCACGAACTCGCGCACGCCGCCCTCGTAGGCGAGGACGGTCTCCTGCGCCTCGGCGCCCCGCTGGTCGCGGAGCAGGATCTTCACGCCCGAATTGAGGAAGGCGAGTTCGCGCAGCCGGTGCTCCAGCGTCGCGAAACTGTAGTCGCGGTTCGAGAATGTCCCGGTCGAGGCGAGGAACCGCACCTGGGTTCCGCGCCGGCCGTCCGCCGGGCCTGTCACCCTCAGCGGCGCCACCACCTCGCCGTGTTCGAACCGGACGAAGTGTTCGTTTCCGTCGCGCCAGATCCTGAGCTCCAGCCATTCCGAGAGCGCATTGACGACCGAAACGCCGACGCCGTGCAGACCGCCCGAGACCTTGTAGGAATTCTGGTCGAATTTGCCGCCGGCATGAAGCTGGGTCATGATGACCTCGGCCGCCGAGATGCCTTCGCCCTCGTGGATGCCGACCGGGATGCCGCGCCCGTTGTCGGTGACGCTCACCGAATGATCGGCGTGGAGGATCACCGCGACTTCCGTCGCGTGACCGGCAAGCACCTCGTCGATGCCGTTATCGACGACCTCGTAGACCATGTGATGGAGGCCGGAGCCGTCGTCGGTATCCCCGATATACATGCCCGGCCGCTTGCGGACGGCTTCCAGGCCCTTGAGGACCTTGATGGAATCGGCACCATATTCTTCGGGAAGACGGGCTGGTTCGGCCATGGAACGCGGATCCTCGACGCTGGTGGCGCATCCTACCGGGATACGGTGGGAATGTCACGCCACCAACACGGAAAATCGTGACCGTACCGAGGTTTGTCCGTCGCTGCGCAAGTTTGGGGCAGGCTGGCCGGGTCGGGATCAGGCGCCGCCGATCGGCACCGTCACCTTGCCGCTGCCCTCGCATTCGGGGCAGGTCTTGCCGTCGACCTTGCCGGTTCCCTCGCACTTGGGGCAGGTGTCCTCGCCGGAGCCGGGCTGGCCGGGCTCTACTGCCTCCGGGACATCCTTGTTGGTCATTGCGCTCACTCCTTCGCTCGAAGGGTTTCGTCCCTTCGTCTGCTCAACCGACAACCCGCTCCGTTGGTTCCCGCCGCACGGATCTTCGGCGAGAAACGAGCGTCCCTTCTCCTCCTGCACGACAAGCCATTGCGTCCGGTCGCCGAGCGCCGAGAAGAGATGCGCATCCGTCCCGGTCATCCATGCCTGCGCACCGAGGGCAAGAACGGCTTCAAAGAGCGCCGTCCGCCGCGCCGTGTCGAGATGGGCCGCGACCTCGTCGAGAAGGAGGATCGGCGGCGCGCCGAAGGCAGAGGCCACCGCCCGCGTATTGGCAAGGGTCACCGACAGGATCAGCGCCTTCTGCTCGCCGGTCGAGGCAAGACGCGCCGGCATCCCCTTCGCCGCGTACCAGACGCTGAGATCGTCACGGTGCGGCCCGGTGAGCGTCCGTCCGGCCGCGATATCGCGCCCCCGGCCTTCGGCCAGCGCCGCCGCGAGATCCGCCGCCGCCTCCGGCGCATGCGTTTCGAGCGCAAGAGCGGCGGCGGGGAAGGCGCCTTCGACTTGCGCCTCTGCAAGCCGCGCTACCGCCGCCCGCCGGTTGGCGCCGAGGATCGCGCCGGTTTCCCCCATCCGTGCCTCGAGCGCCGCAAACCAGGCCCGGTCCGTCACGCAATCGCGGATCAGCCGGTTGCGCTCCCGAAGCGCGCGCTCGTAGCCGGTCGCCGCTTCGGCATGATCGGGGGTCAGGCTCATGGTGATCCGGTCGAGGAAGCGCCGCCGCTCCGCCGGGGCCGCGACCCAGAGCCGGTCCATCGCCGGCGTCAGCCAGATGACGCGCAATACGCTCGCGAGGGCCATCTGCGGGGCGGCCTTGCCGTCGATCGCGACCCGCCGCCCGCCGGCGCCGCCTGCGGTCTCGATCTCGTGGCGTCCGTCCGGCGCCGTGACGCGTGCCGCGGCCCGCCAGCCCCTTGCCGCGCTCGCCCCCGCTCCTGCCGCCACCAGTTCCTCGCTCGCGGCGGCGCGCAGGCCGCGCCCCGGCGACAGCATCGATACCGCCTCCACGAGGTTGGTCTTGCCGGCACCATTCGCGCCGGTGATCACCACCGGCCGCGCGTCGAACGCGAGGCGTGCCGAGGCATAGGTGCGGAACCCTGAAAGCGTGAGCTGCGTCAGGAAGAGGGCGCCCGTCACCATCGGTCTCCTCCGCGGAGCGCCGCGGGCGAGGGAGGACGGAACCCGGCCGGGTTCAACAGGAGTGCGGCCGGTTCCCGCCGCCGGCCATTGCCGGGCCGGACCTTGCCATGACGGCCGCCCAGCGGCGCGCCTCCCGGAGTAGACAGGCATCGATGCCGTGCCTGGGCCCGGTGCATGGATCGTGCATGACCTGTGCAGGCCGGATCAGAAGCGTTGCCAGGCCATCCCAGCCTGGAGCCCGCTCAGACCCGCATCGGCATGACGACGTAGACCGCACTCTCGTCATTGCCCTCGCGCATCAGCGTCGGATCGTTCGACGAGTTGAAGAGGAAGACTGCGTTTTCCCGGTCCACCTGATCGGCGATCTCGAGCAGATATTTGGCGTTGAAGCCGATTTCGAGCCTCTCGTCGCCATAGGCGACCGCGAGTTCCTCCTCGGCGGCGCCGGCATCCGGCGCGTTCACCGACAGGACCAGCCGATCCTCGTCGAGCACCATCTTCACCGCGCGCGACCGTTCCGAGGAGACCGTGGCCACCCGGTCCACCGCCTGTCGGAACTCGGCCGCGTCCACTTCGAGCCGCTTCGGGTTCGCCTGCGGAATGACTCTGGAATAATCAGGGAAGGTGCCATCGATCACCTTCGAGGTCAGCGTCACTTCCGGGGTCGCGAACCGGATCTTGGTCTCGCTCACCGAAACCGCGATCTTCGCCTCGTCGTCGTCGAGGAGCTTCCTCAGCTCGCCCACGGTCTTGCGCGGAACGATCACCCCCGGCATTTCCGCCGCACCTTCCGGCAGGTCCGCGTCGATCCGCGCCAGCCGGTGGCCGTCGGTCGCCACGCAGCGCAGAACCGGCCCCGCCGCCGCCTTGGCAATGTGGAAGTAGACCCCGTTGAGATAGTACCGCGTCTCCTCGGTCGAGATGGCGAATTTCGCCTTGT
>CAYMOD010000288.1:0-3329 GCA_964391945.1 uncultured Rhodobacterales bacterium
ATAGAAGCTGAGGATGGTCCCGCCAAGGAGCGAGAGATACCGCGAGCCCGAGGCATAGGAGATCATCGACATCGCCGGGATCGGCGAGAAGCCGGCGATCCGGTCAGGCCCGTATTCGCGGATGGTGTAGGCATTGGCCGCCGCGATCATCTCGTTGATCTCGTCCCAGCCGACGCGCACGAAACCTCCGCGTCCGCGCTTGGCGACCCAGTCGCGGCGCTTGACCGGGTCCTCGACGATCGCGCGCCAGGCGGCGATGGGCGACAGGCTGGCGCGGGCCTCGCGCCAGTGCCGGATCAGCCGGGCCCGGACCAGCGGATATTTGACCCGCGTTCCCGAGTAGAGATACCAGGAGTAGCTCGCACCACGGGGGCAGCCGCGCGGCTCATGGTTCGGCAGGTCGGGACGGGTGCGCGGGTAATCGGTCTGCTGGGTCTCCCAGGTGACGATGCCGCCCTTCACGTAGATCTTCCACGAACACGAGCCTGTGCAGTTCACTCCATGGGTTGAGCGCACGATCTTGTTCGCCGACCAGCGCTTCCGATAGGCGTCCTCCCAGGCCCGGCTCTCGTTGGTGGTGATGCCGTGACCACCTGAAAAGGTATCCTTCTCCTGCCGGAAGTAGGTCAGTCGATCAAGAAAATGGCTCATTCTTTATCTCCCGGTCAGGCAGTGACGGTGTCGCGTGGCGATTGGCCGCGCTCGATTTCGCGCAACATGCCCCGCGGTCCGGAATAGACCCACCAGACCAGGGCTGCGCAGCTTGCATAGAAGAGGAGGAAGGCCCAGAGCGCCACGTTCGCGGAGCCGGTTGCCTCGATCGACGAGCCATAGGCCTTGGGAATGTAGAAGGCACCATAGGCGGCGATCGCCGAGATGAAGCCGATGATTGCGGCCGATTCCCGTTCAGCCTGCCGACGCCGTTCCTCCGGTGACAGAGCGGATGCGCTGTTGTCGATCTCGATCCGCATGATCCCCGGCACCATCTGGAAGGTCGAGGCATTGCCGACGCCGCTCGCGAAGAAGAGCGCGAGCACCATCGTGAAGAACCCGGCGAAGCTGCCCATCCCGAGGAACCAGATCATGCCGAGGATCGCAGCGATCTGGGCGACGAACACCCACAGGGTCACGCGCGCGCCGCCGTATTTGTCGGCAACCCAGCCGGTCGCCGCCCGCGACAAGGCGCCGACGAGCGGGCCGAGGAAGGCATAGTTGAGGGCGTTGACATCCGGGAACACCATCCGCGAGAGGAGCGGGAATCCCGCGGACATGCCGATGAAGGTTCCGAATGTGCCGGTGTAGAGCCAGCACATCAGCCAGGTATGGCTGCGCCGGAAGATCGCGGCCTGATCCGCGAAGGAGGCCTTCGCGCTCAGGATGTCGTTCATCCCGAACCAGGCGGCGAGCGTGCCAAGGATGATCAGCGGTACCCAGACGAAACCCGCGTTCTGCATCCAGACCGAACTGCCGTCGGCGGCGGTCTGGGCCTGTCCCCCGAGGGCGCCGAAGAGAGCGAAGGTGACGACCACGGGAACGAGGAATTGCATCAGGCTGACGCCGAGATTGCCGAGGCCTGCATTGAGCGCCAGCGCGTTGCCCTTCTCGTGCTTGGGGAAGAAGTAGCTGATGTTGACGTTGGAGGAGGAGAAGTTGCCGCCTCCGAAGCCGCAGAGGAGCGCGAGGGCGAGGAAGATCAGGTAGGGGGTGTTGGGGTCCTGCACCGCGTAGCCGATACCGAAGGCCGGGATCAGCAGCGAGGCGGTGGACATCGTGGTCCAGAGCCGCCCGCCGAAGATCGGCACGAGGAAGGCGTAGAAGATCCGGAGCGTCGCCCCCGAGAGGCCGGGAAGTGCTGCGAGCCAGAAGAGCTGGTCGGTGGTGAAGGCGAAGCCGATCGCCGGCAGACGGGCGACGACCACGCTCCAGACCATCCACACCGCGAAGGAGAGCATCAGGCAGTAGGTCGAGATCCAGAGGTTGCGCCGGGCGACCGGGCGGCCCGTGGTTGCCCAGAATGCCGGGTCCTCCGGCCGCCAGTCGGCGAGCGCGCCCGCCCGCGGTGGAAGGGCGATCCCGGGCTCGCCCATGCCTTCCATCTCCGCGAGTGCCGGCAGCGTCGCCGGCGGGCGACCGGCACGGGCGGCCGCGGTCTCCATGCGCCGGATTGCGAGATGCATCCAGAGGAAGGCGACTGCGACGATGAGGAAGAGCAGGGCGAAGCTGCTGGTCCAGACCCCGGTGAGGTCGAGCAGCATGCCGAAGACGAGCGGCAGCACGAATCCGCCGAGGCCGCCGATCATCCCGACGAGGCCGCCGACGGCGCCGACATGGTTCGGGTAGTAGGCCGGGATGTGCTTGAAGACCGCGGCCTTGCCGAGGCTCATGAAGAAGCCGAGGATGAAGATCGTGACGATGAAGGGCACGAGCCCCATCGAGGTCGAGAAGGTGATCGGCCCGGTGATCCCCTCGATGATGTAGGTGGTCGGCGGATAGCTCAGCATGAAGGTGCAGAACACCGAGATGCCGAAGGTCCAGTACATCACCGCCCGCGCGCCGTAGCGATCCGAAAGCCGCCCGCCGTAGATCCGGAAGAGGCTCCCGGGCACCGAGAAGAACGCTGCCAGCACCCCGGCCGCCGTCACGTCGAGCCCGTAGACCCCGATGAGATAGCGCGGCAGCCAGAGCGCCAGCGCCACGAAGGCGCCGAAGACGAAGAAATAATAGAGCGAGAACCGCCAGACCTGGATGTTCTTGAGGACCGCGATCTGGGCGCCGGCGGACACTGGGCGGCGCCCTTCACGTCGGCGTGCCTCCTCCCCCGGGTCTTCCTTCGTGAGGAGCAGGAAGGCTGCTGCCATGACAAGCAGCGCCGCCGCCCAGACCTGTGCCACGGCTTCCCAGCCGAAGGCGACCATGATGAAGGGTGCGAGGAACGCCGTGACCGCGGAGCCGACGTTCCCGGCGCCGAAGATGCCGAGCACCGTGCCCTGCCGGTCCTGCGGATAGAATTTCGAGACATAGGCGACGCCGAGCGGAAAGCAGCCACCGGCGAGCCCCACGCCGAGCGCCGCGACGAGCAGCCAGCCATAGCTGTCGGCATAGGCGGTGAGGAAGGTCGCGAACGCGGCGAGCGCCATCATCAGCGCGAAGAGCCGGCGCCCGCCGAACTGGTCGGCCCAGACGCCGAGGAAGATCCGCGAGAGCGAGCCGGTGAGGATCGGGGTTCCGATCAGCAGGCCGAACTGGGTCTCCGACAAGCTGAGTTCGTCCCGGATCGAGAGGCCGATGATCGAGAAGATCGTCCAGACCGCGAAACAGGCGGTGAAGGC
>CAYMOD010000289.1:0-3324 GCA_964391945.1 uncultured Rhodobacterales bacterium
GCACCTGGATCTCGATATGGCGCGGGCTGGTCACGAATTTCTCGATGAAGATGCGGTCGTCGCCGAAACTCGATGCCGCTTCCGAGCGCGAGCGCAGGAAGCCTTCGGCCGCTTCTGCGTCGTCCCAGGCGATACGCATGCCCTTGCCGCCGCCGCCGGCCGAGGCCTTGATCATCACCGGGTAGCCGATCTTCCGCGCGATCTCGACCGCGTGCGATTCATGCTCGATGAGCCCCATGACGCCTGGCACCGTCGAGACGCCGGCCTCGGCCGCGAGTTTCTTCGAGGTGATCTTGTCGCCCATCGCCCGGATCGCGCTCGCGGGCGGGCCGATGAAGGCCACCCCCTCGGCCGCCAGCGCCTCGGCGAAATCCGCGCGTTCCGAGAGGAACCCGTAGCCCGGATGCACCGCCTCGGCCCCGGTCGCCCGGACCGCTTCGAGGATCTTCTCGATGACGATGTAGGACTGGTTGACCGGGGCGGGACCGATATGCACCGCCTCGTCCGCCATCCGCGTATGCAGCGCCCCGGCATCGGCGTCGGAATAGACGGCCACCGTCCCGATCCCCAGCCGCCGCGCGGTCTTGATCACGCGGCAGGCGATTTCGCCGCGGTTCGCGATCAGGATTTTTCCGAACATGCCCGTCCCGTTCTTGCCATTGAACCCGCTGCGCTCCCTGCCGCCATGTCCAGGGGCAAAAAGACCCCGCGCCGCGGGTTGCGGTCGGGGTCACGATGAATTCCGCCGCTCCACCGGGCCAGGCGCAGTGCCCGGCCCGGAAGCCGGTTCTCAGCGTATCGCGCCGAGGAGACCACCGCCGGCCGCACCGACCAGCGGCTCGTCGGCGATGACTTCGCCCGCGACCGCTCCACCGAGCGCGCCAGTAGCGATCCGCTGGCCCCGCGTCTGGCCGCAGGCCGCGAGCACCATGCATCCCATGATGACCACGAGTACCGATTTCCGCATTGCTGTTCCCCTCTGGCTGCGCCAGACGCCGCGCCGGCCACGATGGATGCGGCCGGCTGGACCCTGGCGTCAGCGTTGTGTCGCCTCGTCGATTTCGTCGCCGGCGATGGCGCCGCCCGCCGCGCCGATGGCGGCGCCTGCCGGACCCGCAACCACAAGACCGCCGAGCCCGCCGGTTGCGGCATGCTGCTCGGTGGTCTCGCCGCAGGCGGCGACGATGGCGCCGGCTGCGACAAGTCCCAGGATCGTGAAAATCCGCATCGACTTTCTCCCCTCTGTGGCCTGCCCGCGGTCCGGCAGCCGATATGGCTCAACGCGGCAAAGGCCGGAAATTTCCATCGTCTGCTGCCGTCGAGGCAGTGCCGCGGCAGGCCGCGGTCCCGTTCCGCGCCGGGGCTATTCCTCGCCTGCGTCCCCGTTCGCCGCGCCGGAATCGTTCGTGTCGCCTTCCGCATCGGGGGAGCCGGACATACCCGGATCATCCGCCTCGTCGCCAGCGCCGCTTCCGGCCGCGACCCCGGAATCGCTCGAGGATGGCGGCTCGGGCACCTGCTGCACGTCGCTGCCGCCGTTATCGCAGGCCGCCAGCGCCAGCAGGGCGACGATCGGTAGGGTGAGATGTCCAGCTCGCACGTCGTTTCTCCTTCTCTTGCTCCGGAGGCAGGCCGCGGTGGAACTTCCGCATCCGCCTCCGGTCGCCCCAACGCGCGAGGAGCTGTTTTTGCTCCATCAACGAGATCTTGCCGGCTATTCATCGCCAAACACCTCCGGAAAGCCCGCCCGGGCCCGGGCGGGATCGATCCGGAGCAGCGCCTCGTAGGAGGCCGGATCGAATTCCTCCTCCGCCGGCACCACCTCGCGCCCGAAGAGCCAGGCGAGCCGCCCGGCGTCGAGATTGCCGCGCTCGAACGGCTCGGTCCCGAAATGTTTCCAGAGTGCCAGCATGAACCCGGCATCGGCTTCGCGGTCCGCCGGGCGGCGGTCGGCGTAACGCTCGCGCGCCTTCAGGGGCGTTGCTCCCGCCTTGTTCGCGCGCCGGATCGTGAACTGGTAATCCGTCCCCGGCAGCCGCGAGGGAAAGCCGCGATGTTTCAGCATGGCCGCTCCCATCCGGCCGTTCCTGCCCCGGCAGCCTCGCCCGGCGTTTCATACCGGCAGAAACCTGGAGAGCAGTCGTCGGGTACGAACATTTGCCCGACGACAAGAGAACCCATGCGCGCCCCTGCGCGCTCCGAGGGATGGTAAAGGCCGCCGTGCGGGCGGAGGGCCGCGTCCCGCGCGCCGGGGCCAGCCAGGCAACTGGCAGTGAAGCTGAGACGGATCAACGGCTTCTCCCTGTCCGCGCGGGGCGGATTCCCTCCTAGAGCGGGATGTTGTCGTGCTTCTTCCACGGGTTCTTCAGCTGCTTCCCTCGCAGGCTCGCGAAGGCGCGGGCCACCCGCCGCCGCGTCGAATGCGGCATGATCACCTCGTCGATGAAGCCGCGCTCGGCGGCGACGAAGGGATTGGCGAAACGGTCCTCGTAATCGGCGGTCCGCGCCGCGATCTTCTCCGGGTGGCCGAGTTCGGAGCGGTAGAGGATCTCGACCGCGCCCTTCGCCCCCATCACCGCGATCTCCGCCGTCGGCCAGGCGTAGTTGAAATCGCCGCGCAGATGTTTCGAACTCATCACGTCATAGGCGCCGCCATAGGCCTTGCGGGTGATCACCGTCACCTTCGGCACCGTGGCCTCGCCGAAGGCGAAGAGGAGTTTCGCCCCATGCTTGATGATGCCGCCGAGTTCCTGTCCCGTCCCCGGCAGGAAGCCCGGCACGTCGACGAAGGTGAGGATCGGAAGCTCGAAGGCGTCGCAGAACCGCACGAACCGCGCTGCTTTCCGCGCCGAATCGATGTCGAGACACCCGGCGAGCACCATCGGCTGGTTCGCCACCACCCCGACGGTCGAGCCTTCGATCCGGATGAACCCGGTGATGATGTTGCGGGCGAAATCCTCCTGGATCTCGAAGAAATCGCCTTCGTCCGCGACCTTCGCGATCAGCTCTTTCATGTCGTAGGGCGTGTTCGCATTGGCCGGCACCAGCGTGTCGAGGCTTTTTTCCACCCGGTCGGAGGGGTCGTGGAACGGCCGCACCGGCGGTTTCTCGCGATTCGAGAGCGGCAGGAAATCGACGAGCCGCCGCACCTCGATCAGCGCCTCGAGGTCGTTCTCGTAGGCCCCGTCCGCCACCGAGGATTTCGACGTGTGGGTCTTGGCGCCGCCGAGTTCCTCCGCGGTGACGACCTCGTTCGTCACCGTCTTCACCACGTCGGGGCCGGTCACGAACATGTAGGAGGAATCGCGCACCATGAAGATGAAA
>CAYMOD010000290.1:0-3305 GCA_964391945.1 uncultured Rhodobacterales bacterium
GCGCACCGGTCAATTCACTTCGCCCGATCTGTCCGCCCCGAGGGGCCCACTCCAACCCGCCTGCTGACCCGGAAATCGCGGCCGGTCAGCAAGATGGAGCACCCGCTCCGATGCAATCGGATCGGAAAGCGCTCCGGAACGAAATCCGATGCTTCCGGATCATATTCTGTGGCCTCAATGGAGCTCATCCTTGGACCGGATTGTGAGCTCCCTGCTTCAATCAGCGGAGGTTGATCCGCAGCGCCGCCGCGGCCGCGAACGGGGCGGCTGCGAGGATGAAGAGCGTGAGCCCCGCGAGCAGGAGAAATGATGTCAGCGGCTCACCACTTCCCGCCGCCGCCACGGTTTCCGCGCCGAAGATCAGCGAAGGCACATAGAGCGGCAGCACCAGGATCGAGAGCAGGAGGCCGCCGCGCCGCACCCCGACCGTCACCGCCGCCCCGATCGCGCCGAGGAACGAGAGGGCGGGCGTCCCGACCACAAGGCTTGCGACCAGCCAGGGGAAGGCCGCGCCCGGGAGGTTCAGTGTCACCGCCAGCACCGGTGCGAGGAGGACGAGCGGCAGTCCCGTGGTCAGCCAGTGCGCCAGTGCCTTCACCGCCACCACCGTTTCAAGCGGTAGCGGCGCGAGCGCAAGCGCGTCGAGCACGCCGTCCTCCCAATCCGCCTGGAACAGCCGGTCGAGCGAGAGCAGGCAGGCGAGCAGCGCCGCGATCCAGAGCGTCCCCGGCGCCATCGGCGCGAGCCGCGACGGGTCGGGCCCGACCCCGAGCGGCACCAGCAGCACCACGATCAGGAAGAAGGCGAGCCCGAGACCCGCGCCGCCGCCCGAGCGGAGCGCGAGCTTCAGGTCGCGAAGGAAGAGGGCGCGGGCAGCTCCCATGCGCTCAGACGAAAGCGCCGGCGAGGAAGGGATCGGCCTCGGCCTCGCCTCCTCGCGCGGGCGGCACAAGCACGAGCGGCGGCCCGGCGCGGAGGTCGAGATCGACATGGGTCGCGATCAACGCCATGCCACCTCTTGCGAGATGGGCTGCCGCGACCTCGGTGAACCGGACGATCGAAGCCGCATCGAGGGCCACCGTCGGCTCGTCCAGGAGCCAGAGCCGCCGCTCGGCGAGGAGGAGCCGCGCAAGCCCGAGCCGCCGTTTCTGCCCGGCAGAGCACGCCGCGGCTGGTCTGCCGGCAATCGCCGCGAGATCGAAGGCGGTGAGTGCCGGCGCGATGTCCGGTGCCCCCATGACCCCTGCCCAGAACCGGAGGTTCTCCTCCACCGTCAGTTGCGGCTTCACCGCGTCGAGATGCCCTGCATGGGCAACACGCTCGACCCAGGCATCGGCATCGCGCGGCGTCGTGCCGTCGAGGGTAACACGTCCCGCCGCTGGCGGAACCAGCCCGGCGAGGACCCGCAACAGGGACGATTTGCCAACCCCGTTCGGCCCGCGCAGGAGCCGCGCCTCTCCCGGAGCGACGTTGAAGGAGAGGCCTGAGAAGACGAGTCGTCCGTCCCGACGGCAGGCGAGATCCTCGACGCTCAGCGTCATGCGCGCCATCGGAGGTCGCCGGCGTGACGCAGGGCGAGATCCGCGCCCGGATGGCGCGCCGTTGATGCCGGTCGGGGAAGTTCCGCGCTCATCTGCAATGATTTATGGTACCCGCTCAGCGCGTCGGCACCGGCTCCTCGCCGCGGTAGTCGTAGAATCCGCGCTTGGTCTTCCGCCCGAGCCAGCCCGCCTCGACGTATTTCACCAGCAGCGGGCAGGGACGGTACTTGGTGTCCGCGAGGCCTTCGTGCAGCACGTTCATGATTGCGAGGATTGTATCGAGCCCGATGAAATCGGCGAGCTCAAGCGGGCCCATCGGATGGTTCGCCCCGAGTTTCATCGATGTGTCGATCGATTTTACCGAGCCTACGCCTTCGTAGAGCGTGTAGACTGCCTCGTTGATCATCGGGATCAGGATGCGGTTGACGATGAAGGCCGGGAAATCCTCGGCCGAGGAGCAGGTCTTGCCTAGCCGCTCGACCACGGCGACCATCGTTTCGTAAGTCTCCTGGTCAGTCGCGATGCCGCGGATCAGTTCGACCAGTTGCATCACCGGGACCGGATTCATGAAGTGGAGTCCCATGAACCGTTCCGGCCGGTCGGTCCCGGTGGCGAGGCGGGTGATCGAGATCGACGATGTGTTGGAGGTGAGGATCGTCCGCGTGCCAAGATACGGGGCGAGATTCTCGAAAATCTTCCGCTTGATATCTTCGCGCTCGGTCGCCGCTTCGATCACCAGGTCGCAGGGGCCGATGGCGCTGAGGTCTGCTGCTGGACGGAGCCGCGCCAGGGCTGCGTTGCGCTCGTCCGCGGTAATCCGCTCGCGTGCGACTTGCCGCTCCAGGTTCTTCTCGATCGTCGCCAGTCCCCGCTCCAGCGCCTCCTGGCTGACATCGTTCAGCCGCACCTCGAATCCTGCGAGCGCGAAGACATGGGCGATGCCGCTGCCCATCTGACCGGCGCCGACTACCCCTACGCTCCTGATGTCCATACGCCGTGCGTCCCTGTTCCCTGATAGCAGGCAGCATTATCCGTGCCCCTGCCGCACTGCAAGGCGGGGGCGCGGCGGCTCAGAACGTGCGGCCGATCGTCAGGTAGACCGTTTCGACCCCCGGATTGTAATCCCCCAAGCCGGCGTTCGACTTGTGGCCGAATGCGAGTCCCGCCCGCCAGCCGCCGCCGAGGGCCTTGTCGATCTCGATCTGGGAGCGGAATATCGGGAAGGTGCGCCCGAGGTCGTTGCCCGAGCCCTCGTCGTAGATGCCGACCATGGCGCTGCCGATCAGCCGGAAGCCCGCGCCGAGGGGAACCGCTGCCACGAGGCCGCCTCCCCCCCAGAGATCGCCGTCGGCATCGCCCTCGGCGGCGAAGCCGTAACCGATATCGACACCGACGAGTTCGGCAAAGGGCCGCGAGCGGTATTCGATGAGCCCCGAGACCGCTGCCCCCTCGCCACGATCGCGGATCTCGTCGACGCCGAGGCCAATCACCAGTTCATCCGCCACGGCAGGCGCCGCCGCCAGCAGGCCCATCGCGAGGACAACTGCACGCATCCTTGTTTTCATTGTCTTCCTCCGTTCCTGCGCCTCTAACGCGGGAAACGGAAGAAGGTGGCAGAGGGGCGATGAGGCGGAACGGTTTTCCGGCGGCGCGCGGCCGCGGTAGCCGCCGGAGGGATTTTCAGAGCTTGCTTTCGAGTTCCGGCACGATCTGGAAGAGATCGCCGACGAGGCCGTAATCGGCGACCTGGAAGATCGGCGCGTC
>CAYMOD010000291.1:0-3303 GCA_964391945.1 uncultured Rhodobacterales bacterium
GGCTCGATGAAGCCGACGCTGCTGATCGGCGATTTTCTCTTCGTCAACAAGATGGCCTACGGCTATTCGCAGCATTCCTGCCCGTTCTCGCTCTGCCCGTTCGAGGGGCGCATCTTCGCCACCCTGCCGGAGCGGGGCGACGTCGTCGTCTTCAAACACCCCGCCACCGGCAGCGACTACATCAAGCGGGTGATCGGCCTCCCCGGTGACCGCATCCAGATGGTGAGCGGCGTCCTCCACGTGAACGGCGCGCCGCTGCCGCAGGAGCGGATCGGGGATTTCCACCAGGAGTATGTCCCCCAGGGCCCGATGGGGAGCCTGCCGCGCTGCGCCAACGCGCCGGTCCCGCCAAGGGGCGACTGCGTCAAGGAACAATATGTCGAGACGCTGCCCGACGGCTCCGAGCACCGGATCCTCAATATCGACGACGGGTTCGGCGACGACACCCCGGCCTTCACGGTGCCGGAGAACGAATTCTTCTTCATTGGCGACAACCGCGACAATTCGATGGACAGCCGCTTCCCGCGCAGCGCCGGCGGTGTCGGCTCGGTCCCGTTCGAGCTTCTGGTCGGGCGTGCCGACCGGGTGATCTTCTCCTCGGCCGGGTCGTCGATGCTCGCCTTCTGGACGTGGCGGGCGGACCGGTTCTTCGAGGCGATCGAGTGAAGCTCTCGCGGGCCATGGCGGAGGCGGCCAAGCGGCTCGGCCACGACTTCGCCGAGCCCGCGCTCCTTGTCGAGGCCCTGACCCATCCTTCGGTCGGCGGCCTCCGCGACAACCAGCGGCTCGAGTTCCTCGGCGACCGCGTCCTCGGCCTGGTGATCGCCGAGGCGCTCCTGCGCGAGGATCCGGACGCTCCCGAGGGGGCGCTCGCCCCCCGGTTCAACGCCCTCGTCCGCAAGGAGACCTGCGCCGAGATCGCCCGGACGATCGACCTCGGTGCGGCACTGCGGATGGGGCGGTCCGAGATGATCTCGGGCGGTCGGCGCAAACAGGCGCTTCTCGGCGATGCGATGGAGGCGGTGATCGCCGCGATCTATCTCGATGGCGGGCTCGAAGCGGCGTGCACCGTGGTGCTCGATCTCTGGGGCGAGCGGATCGCCGGTGTCCGCGGCCTCGGCCGCGACGCGAAGACAGCGCTTCAGGAATGGGCGCAGGCCCGCCGCATGCCGCCGCCGGTCTATCTTGATCTCGATCGCCGCGGTCCCGATCATGCGCCGGTCTTCTCGGTCGAGGCGCGCCTCGCCGACGGGCGTGCGGCAACCGCCGAGGCGGCGTCGAAACGCGCGGCGCAGCAGGCGGCCGCCGGCGCGCTGCTCGCGCAGGTGGAGGTAGAGGCATGAGTCGCGCAGGGTTCGTGGCGCTGATCGGCGAGCCGAACGCCGGCAAGTCGACGCTGCTGAACGCGATGGTCGGCGCCAAGGTCTCGATCGTCACCCACAAGGTCCAGACCACCCGGACCCGCATCCGCGGGGTCGCGATCGAGGGCGATGCCCAGATCGTCTTCGTCGATACGCCGGGCCTCTTCCGCCCGCGGCGCCGCCTCGATCGGGCGATGGTGGCCGCGGCGTGGGGTGGAGCGGGAGACGCCGACATCGTCGTCCTGATGGTCGAGGCGCACCGCGGCATCACCCCGGGCGTCGAGGCGATCCTCGAGCGGCTCGCCAGCATATTGCCGAAGGATCAGGTGGTGGTGCTCGCGATCAACAAGATCGATCGGGTCAAGGCCGAGGCGCTGCTGCCGCTCTCGGCCGCTCTCAACGAACGGCGCGCCTTCGCCGCCACCTTCCTGATCTCGGCCGAGCGCGGCCACGGGGTCGCGGATCTCAGGCACTGGCTCGCCGAGCGGATGCCGGAAGGCCCGTGGCTCTACCCGGAGGACCAGATTGCCGACCTGCCGCTCAGGATGATCGCCGCCGAGGTCACCCGCGAGAAGCTGACGCTCCGGCTCCATCAGGAACTCCCCTACGAGCTGACGGTCGAGACCGAAACCTGGGAGGAGCGCAAGGATGGCTCCGTCCGGATCGAGCAGGTGGTCTATGTCGCCCGCGAGGGCCACAAGGGCATCGCGCTCGGCCACCGGGGGGAGACGATCAAGGCGGTGGGCCAGGCCGCGCGCGCCGAGATCGCGGCGTTCCTCGGCCGCCCGGTCCACCTGTTCCTGATCGTCAAGGTCCGGCCGAACTGGCTCGAGGAGGCGGCGCGCTACCGGGAGATGGGTCTCGATTTCGACGAGGGCGCATGAGGGCGCGGCTGACGGCGAATTTCTGGGTCAGGGCCTATCTCCAGCGGCTGCGGCTTGCGGATATCCCGGCCTTCGTCACCCGGCGGGGCGACGAGACGGCCGGCGCGGTGGCGGTGAAGGTCAACACCCTCGACGGCCGGGCGCGTGCCTTCACGCGGATCAACGATGCGACGGGCGCGCGGTTCTGGATGGTCGCTGCCGAGGGCGAGGAAGCGGTGGTCGATGCAGCACTCGAACGCGCGCGGCAGTTCGATCCCGACCTCTGGATCATCGAGGTCGAGGACCGCGACGGACGGCATCTCCTCGATGAGCCGGGCCTCGCGGAGTAGACACTCCGACACGTTCCGCCACAGCCGGCCGGCGCGGCGCCTTCATTCATCCGGCGGGCGGTTCTCCGGCGCCACCTTGAGCTCGTAGAGCCATTCCCGCCAGATCGCGACGAGGAGCGCCATCACCACCGGCCCGACGAAGAGGCCGACGATGCCCATCGTCTTCACCCCGCCGATGAGGCCGAAGAAGGTGGGGAGGAAGGGGAGCTTGATCGGCCCGCCGACCAGCGCCGGCCGGATCGTCTTGTCCACGACGAAGAGCTCGATGCTGCCCCAGAGGAAGAGGCCGATGCCGGCGATCACGCTGCCGCTCACGACAAGATAGCCGGAAACGAGGCTCATCATCAGCGGCGCGCCGCCCGGGATCAGCGCCATGCAGCCGGTGATCAGGCCGAGCGTCACCGGCGAGGGCGCCCCCGCGATCCAGTAGGCGGTGCCGAGGACCACGCCTTCGCCGGCTGCGATCACCGTCATGCCGACCACGGTCGCGCTGATCGTGCGCGGCACGACGCGCGATATCCGCTCCCATTGCTGGGGCAGGATGCGCTCGCCCACCGCGTCGATCTGGGCCGCGATCCGGTCGCCGTCGCGGTAGAACACGAAGAGGGTGATGAGCATGAAGAGGAGCGCGAGCAGGAGATCGAAGGCGAAACCACCGATGGTCAGGACGCCGCGGTAGACGTTGCCGATGGTCTCGCCGCTCGCGAGTTCGATCCATTCGCCGATCGC
>CAYMOD010000292.1:0-3296 GCA_964391945.1 uncultured Rhodobacterales bacterium
GCCTCGATCATCACGTTCGGTATGCCCTCGGTCCGGCCCTGCGGTCCGATGATCGACGGCGCAACGACGATGCTTGCCTTCTCGTAGAAGGGTTGAACCGCATTAAAGGCTTGAGCCCCGCGGAAGGCCACCCGCTCCCCGAGGCCGAGCGATGCCGCGAGCCGTTCGAGTTCGGCCCGTTCCGGCCCGTCGCCCACGATCGAGCACCGCCATTCCGGCAGGCCGATCTCCGCAAGCGCCTTGAGCAGGACATCGACGCCTTTGCGCACCTGAAGCGAGCCGACATAGAGGATGGTGAAGGGATCACCGGAAGGCGGCGGCAGCTTGGGCAGGCGCGTGACATCGACACTCGAATGGATCACGACCAGCCGGTCCGGGTCGATACCGGCAACACGCTCGAGAAGGAACGACTTCGCGTAATCGCTGACGGTACGGACGAAGGAAGCGGCGCCGAGCTTCTCGGCAAGCAGTTGCTGTGTACGGAAGATGTCATGGGCGCGGCAGCTTACCGAGTAGGGAAGGCCGATGGCGCGGTTGGCGATCCATGCGGCGGTCGCCGGATGTCCTGCAAACTCGGCATGCACATGGTCCGCGCCCCAGGCTGCCATGTCCTCGGCAATCGCGAGGCTCATCGGAAGGAGCGCGAGCGACTTGCCCATGAGCAGCGGATCGCCCCGGAATGCGGACACGATCTCCCGTCCGAGAGGCCCGAGACTGCTGCGCCGGGAGAAGGCGGCGGTCGATCGCAGTGCGAGCTCGGGTCCAGAGTGCGCGAACTCGAGCGTCGGTTTTGCAAACTCGTGCAGGATCTCCCTGCGTCGGAACCGGGCGAGGTGATAAAGACGGAGATCGACGCCGGCGGCGAGGAAGGCCATCATTGCTGAAGGGGAAATCATTGTACCGGCAAATCAGGAGCTCAGTGTAGGCAAGGGCAATCAGGAGTCAACGGTTTATGGTAAACGAGAGTTGGGCTATGGAAGTACGAGGAGAGATATGCAAGAAATACAATACAGTAAAATAGCCAGTAGTCATATCGTTAAAGATTATAGGTAGAGTGACTTCGTCTGTTGCGCCTCCATACCGGTTCAGGATGTTGACCTTGTCCCTGAGCTGTCCATGGCATGTTGCGGCACCGGGAAACCGTTCGGAAAGGGCCCTCGACCTCTGGTGTGTTCACCCTTTCCCTATAGCAGCAGGGATCCGAGGCCGCATGGCCGAGATCAAGCGGAAGACGAAGCGCTCCCCGATCGATCCGACCGGGGAGGAGTGAGTCCGGCTCGAGCCGTTCCTGCCGGAGAGCATGAGGAAACTGATCTCCCCCATGCCGACACGCCACTGGGTCCGGTCAAGGGCGAGGGGCATGGGCCTCTGAGCCTGGCAAGTACGGTCTCGGGCCGGGGTGGTCCGGTTCCAGCCAGGGCACACATACTGGAGGAACGCTGCAGACGACGCCGATTGAATCATGGGCGACCGCCGCCGGCCCCTCCTCGGCAAGACGGCCGGGATTGACCATATGCGTGCCGATCATCGCCACGATCAGGAAGACGAACGTATCGAGGCGAGACGTGCCCGCGCCGAGGCCGATGCGGGCATGGCGTTTCCTGAAAGAGGGTGAGACCCGAGTGAAGCACGGGCCGATCCTGTTACCCGGCTCTGTTACCCGGCAGAATCGTCCATGCGCCCTCAGCCACCCTACTCTCGTGTAGTGGAGTTAACCCTCAGGCATGTTTTATCCAAAGCTTGATATCAATGGGTTAGTTGAAGTTTCGCGCGTGAGCCGCTTCGGCCGGAGCAGGTCGGGCGGTGCCGGTGTCAGACGGCGATCTTGCCACCGCCTTCCCTGGTGATCACGACCACGGCCGGCCGCGGCGGCATGCCGGCCTGGAAGTCAGGCCAGCGCGTCGAGGGGTCATCGAAGCTCGAGGTGCGGCCGAATTCCGACCAGTCCTTCCCGCCTTCGCCGGGGTGCTGGACGGCGACGAAGAGGGACTCGAGGTCCGGAGTGAAGAACGGTCCGCAAAGCTCGGCCCCGACCGGGCAGCGGAAGAAATGCACGCCGGTCGCCCGGTCCTCCCCTTCCGTCGTCAGCGCCCAGAGCCCGTCGGCGCGGCCGGTGATCTCGGCGTTGTTGCCGTCGGTCGAGATCCAGAGCCGGTTCTCCGCGTCGACGGCGCAGTTGTCCGGCATCGCGAACCAGCCGTTCTCACTCGTCTCGGCGCTGAAGGTGGCACCGACATCGGCAATCGACGGGTCGCCGCACTGCACGAGGATATCCCAGGTGAAATCGGTCGCGGCATGGTCGCCGTCGGGCGCCCGCATCGCAACGATATGGCCGAAGGCATTGTTCGCCCGCGGGTTGGCCGCGTTCGCCGTCTCGCGCCGGGTGTTGTTGGTCAGCATCACGAAGACCTCACCATCACGGCCGGGCTCGATATCCTCGGGCCGGTCCATCTTGGTCGCGCCGAGCACATCGGCGGCGAGTCGGGTGTTGATGAGAATCTCCGCTTGGCTCGCGAAACCGTTCGCTTCAGTAAGCGGCCCCTCCCCGTGCACGAGCGGCAGCCACGCGCCCGTGCCGTCCTCGTTGTAGCGGGCGACATAGAGCGTGCCCTCGTCGAGCAGGTCCATGTTGGCGGCGCGGTCGTCGGGGTTGCAGGTGCCCGAGGTGACGAACTTGTAGACGTAGTCGAACCGCTCGTCGTCGCCCATGTAGACGACGACCCTGCCGTCCCCGTTGAGGATGTTCTCCGCACCCTCGTGTTTGAACCTGCCGAGTGCTGTGCGTTTCTTCGGCACCGAGGTGGGGTCGTGCGGGTCGAT
This sequence comes from uncultured Rhodobacterales bacterium, assembly GCA_964391945.1. Taxonomy (GTDB): domain Bacteria; phylum Pseudomonadota; class Alphaproteobacteria; order Rhodobacterales; family Rhodobacteraceae; genus Amaricoccus. The sequence goes on from CAYMOD010000292.1 coordinate 2,821, forward strand.
CTCGACCACCCAGCCGAAACGGTTCGCCTCGTTCGGCTCTCTGGCAAGTTCGAAACGATCGTAGAACCGGTTCCAGGCATACCAGCCGCCCGGAACACCGTAGCGTTCCGCCGCGACGGCGTTCGGGAGGGCGGCAAGGGTCGCTTCGCGCCGCATGGCCAGCGCCTCCTGGCGTTCGGCGACCGCCCTCTCGTGGGCCTCTGCGCTCTCATACTGATCGGCGGGGTGGACCCCGGGCAGACCCTCCTCGTCGATAGTGAGGCCGAAATACCCGTGGAAGTTCTCCTCCGAGGAAAGCCAGGTCCCCCACGGTGTGACACCGCCGGCGCAGTTGTTGAGCATGCCGCGCACGCGGGTGCCGGTCGGGTCGGCATTCGTCTTCAGCCAGTCATGGCCGGCGGCGGGGCCGGTGATCTCCATTTCGGTCTCGCCGGTGATGCGGCGGTTGAAGGGCGAATCCTTCACCACCTGCCAGC
>CAYMOD010000293.1:0-3277 GCA_964391945.1 uncultured Rhodobacterales bacterium
CACCGATCACGCGGTCGGTCTCGGGGTCGAAGAGGAGCTTGGTCATCCCCTCGTCGCGGCCGAGCGAGAGCGAGCGTCCCGACGCGGCCCAGGGGAAGACGCCCTTGCCGACCTTGATGCCCTTTTCCTTCGCCTCGTTCTCGGTGAGGCCGGCCCAGGCGACCTCCGGATCGGTATAGGCGACGGAGGGGATGACGCGGGCATCGAAGATCCGGTCCTCCCCGGCCGCGACCTCGGCCGCGACCTTGGCTTCGTGCGTGGCCTTGTGAGCGAGCATCGGCTGGCCGACGATGTCGCCGATCGCGAAGATGTGGCGCACGTTCGTGCGCTGCTGCTCGTCCACGGGCACGAAGCCGTGGTCGTCCACGTGGACGCCGGTGGTCTCGAGCCCGAGCCCCTTGCCGTTCGGACGCCTGCCGACGGCGACGAGCACCTTGTCGAAGACCTCGGTCGCGGGGCCCTTCGCCCCCTCGATCGTGACCTTGAGCCCCTTCTTCTCCGCCTCGACCGCCGTCACCTTCGCCTTGAGGTGGATCGCCTCGTAGCTGCGCTCGATCCGCTTGTGGAGCGGCCTGACCATGTCCTTGTCGGCGCCGGGGATGATCTGGTCCATCATCTCGACGACGGTGATCTTCGAGCCGAGCGCCGCGTAGACCGTCGCCATCTCGAGGCCGATGATGCCGCCACCGATGACGAGCAGGCGCTCGGGGAGGCTGTCGAGTTCGAGCGCGCCGGTCGAATCGATCACGCGGGGATCGTCGTGCGGAATGAAGGGGAGCTTCACCGACTCCGATCCCGCGGCGATGATGCACTGGTCGAAGGAGATGGTCTGGCTGCCGTTCGCGCCCTCGACCTTCAGCGTGTTCGGGCCGGTGAAGGTGCCGCGCCCGGTCACGGTCTCGACCTTGCGGGCCTTGGCAAGACCCTTGAGACCGCCGGTGAGCTTGCCGATCACGCCGTCCTTCCAGCCGCGCAAGGCGTCGATATCGACCTGCGGCTCCCCGAACTTGAGGCCGCTATGGGCCATCTCCTCGGCCTCGGCGATGACCTTGGCGGCGTGGAGCAGGGCCTTCGACGGGATACAGCCGACATTGAGGCAGACGCCGCCGAGGCTCTCGTACCGTTCGACGAGCACGACCTTGAGGCCGAGGTCGGCGGCGCGGAAGGCGGCCGTATAACCGCCGGGACCGGAGCCGAGGACGAGGAGTTGGGCATGGATGTCGCCCGTCTGCGGTGCGGCCTGCGCAGCCGGTTGCGCTGCCGGCCGGTCTTCGGTCTTTGCCGGGGCTTCGGCCGCACCCTCGACCTCGAGGGTGAGGATGAGCGAGCCTTCGGCGACCTTGTCGCCCTCCTTGAGCTTCACCTCGGCGACCTTGCCCGCCATCGGCGACGGGACTTCCATCGTCGCCTTGTCGGATTCAAGTTCGATCAGCGAATCGTCGGGAGCGACCGTATCGCCCGGCTTCACGAAGACGGTGATGACGGGCACGTCGGCGAAATCGCCGATATCGGGGACCTTGACCTCCTTGATTGCCATGATTTCCCCCTCAGAGCAGCAGACGGCGGACGTCGCCGAGCAGGTGCCGCAGCGTCGCGCAGAACCGCGCCGCGAGGGCGCCGTCGACCGCGCGGTGGTCGTAGGAGAGCGAGAGCGGCAGCATGTTGCGGGGCTCGAACTCGGTCCCGTTCCAGACCGGCGCGATCTTCGCCCGGGTGACGCCAAGGATCGCGACCTCCGGGGCATTGACGATCGGCGTGAACGAGATGCCGCCGATGCCGCCGAGCGACGAGATGGTGAAACTCGCGCCCTGCATGTCCTCGAGCTTGAGCTTGCCGGCGCGGGCATCGGCCGAGAGCGCGCCGAGTTCCTTCGAGATCTCGGCGATGCCCTTCCGTTCGGCGTTCTTGATGACCGGGACGACGAGGCCCTGGGGCGTGTCGGCAGCGAAGCCGATATTGTAGAAGTCCTTGCGGATCAGCTTGTCGCCATCGGGATGGATCGACGAATTGAGCTCCCAGTGCTGCCGCAGCGCCGACACGCTCGCCTTGACGAGGAAGGAGAGGAGCGTGACGCGATACCCTTCCTCCTTGGCGGCGGTGTCGAGCTCCTTGCGGTAGCGGTCGATCTCGGTGATGTCCGCTTCCTCGTTGTGGGTGACGTGGGGCACGTTCAGCCACGAGCGGTGGAGGACGGGGCCGGAGATCTTCTTGATCCGCGGCATCTCCACGTCCTCGACCGGGCCGAACTTCGAGAAGTCGACCGGCGGGACCGGCGGGATGCCAGTGCCCTGCGCGGCGGCGGCGGCGGCGGCGGGAGCGGCAGTCTTCTTGAGGTGGTTGGCGATGTCCTCGCGCAGGATGCGCCCCTTGCGGCCGGTGCCCTCGACCTCCGCAAGTTCGACCCCCATCTGCCGGGCGAAGGCACGGACCGAAGGCGAGGCGTGGATGCCGAAGCGGGCCGCCTCCGTCTCGCGCTTGCCGGAATAGGTCGATTCCTCGCGGTGCATCTCGGGGGGCTGACCCGGGCGCTCCTCCGCGCTGGAATCGACGAGGGTCTTCTGCGCCCCCGACTGGTCGCCGCCGCTCTCGGGCGCGCCCTTGTCCTCGATGCGGCCGCCCGGGGGCGCGGTTTCGCCGCCCGGTGCGCCCTCGGATTCGAGGGTCAGGATCAGTGAGCCTTGCGAGACCTTGTCGCCCTCGGAGACCTTGACCTCCTTCACGGTACCGGCGGCAGGCGAGGGCACTTCCATCGTCGCCTTGTCGGATTCGAGCTCGATGAGCGAGTCTTCCTCCGCCACGGCGTCACCGGCCTTGACCATCACAGTGACGATCGGCACGTCGGTGAAATCGCCGATGTCGGGAACCTTCACTTCAATCGTTGGCATCCCTTAGTTCTCCCTCGTCCTTCTCACGCCGTGCGCGGGTTGGCCTTGCCCGGTTCGATCTCGTACTTCTGATAGGCTTGCCGGACCGTATCGGCCTCGATCTTGCCCTCCTGGAAGAGCGCGTAGACCGCCGTCGCGGCAATGTGGTTCGCATCCACCTCGAAATGGTGCCGCAGCCGCTCGCGGCTGTCGGAACGGCCGAACCCGTCGGTGCCGAGCACATGCAGCGGTTGCGGCACGAAGCCGCGGATCTGCTCGACAAAGTTCTTCATGTAGTCGGTGGCGGCGATCACCGGCCCGGGGGCCTCGCCGAGCATGCGGGTGACATAGGGCACCTTCGCCTCGGCGGTCGGGTTCATCCGGTTCTCGCGCGCCACGTCCTGCGCCTCGCG
>CAYMOD010000294.1:0-3274 GCA_964391945.1 uncultured Rhodobacterales bacterium
GGTCGTCATCGCCTCTCCGCCCGAGGGCGAGGGGTTCCGCGCCGAGCCGTTGTTTACGGACCGGTTCCTGCTGGCCGGAAGCGCGGCCGGCATTGCCCAGCTTGACCAGCGCGATGTCCAGCCGCGGGCGCTGGACCCGGGCCAGCTTCTGCTTCTGGATGAAGGTCATTGCCTTGGCGATCAGGCGCTGGAGGTCTGCGGCCTTACCCGCAAGGGGCGCCGGCTGGACCTGGGGGCGGCCTCGCTGGCGACGCTGTGCCGGCTGGCGGCGCAGGGGATGGGGCTGACCTTCCTGCCCGAGATCGCGGCGGCGCAGGAACGCGCGGCCGCGCCGGGCCTTGCCGCGATCCGCTTCCCTGCGCCCGAGCCTTCCCGGCAGGTCCTGTTGCTGCGCCGTGCGGCAACCCCGGCGGGCGGCTGGTTCGACGAACTGGCCGAGATCCTGCGCGACGCCGCGGCCGAGCTGCTTGCCGGGGCCGTGAAGGGTCCGGCTGCCTGAGGCGCGGGCCGCCGCGGCCGCATTGCCAAGCCCGGCTGAAGCGCCTATCTCTCGGGGCAACCGCTTGAACAAGGATCAGCCCGTTGCGCGACCTGCGAATCCCGGACCAGCGCCATCCCGAGAAGGCCCATCGCCCCGATCAGGCGCAGCCGAAGAAGCCCGCCTGGATTCGCGTGAAGGCGCCGACCTCTGAAGGTTACAAGCAGACCCGCGATCTTCTGCGCGAGAACCGCCTGTCCACCGTCTGCGAGGAAGCCGGCTGCCCGAACGTGGGCGAATGCTGGAGCCAGGGCCACGCGACCATGATGATCATGGGCGAGATCTGCACCCGCGGCTGCACCTTCTGCAATGTCGCGACCGGGCGGCCCGATACGCTCGACGTGTTCGAACCGGGAAGGGTGGCGGTCGCGGTCGAGAAGCTCGGCCTCAACCACGTCGTCATCACCTCGGTCGATCGCGATGACCTCGAGGATGGCGGCGCCGAGCATTTCGCCCAGACGATCCGCGCCGTCCGCCGCAAGTGCTCCGGCACCACGATCGAGGTGCTGACCCCGGATTTCCTCAAATGCCCGCCGGAGGCGCTGGAAGCGGTGGTCGCGGCGAAGCCCGACGTCTTCAACCACAATCTCGAGACCGTGCCCGGCCTCTACCCCGAGGTGCGGCCCGGCGCGCGGTATTTCCACAGCCTGCGGCTCCTGCAGCGGGTCAAGGAACTCGATCCCGCGATGTTCACCAAATCCGGGATCATGGTGGGCCTCGGCGAGACGCGACCCCAGGTGCTGCAGGTGATGGACGACCTCCGTGCGGCCGATGTCGATTTTCTCACCATCGGCCAGTATCTCCAGCCGACCCCGAAGCACCACGCCATTGCCGCGTTCATTTCGCCCGACGAGTTCACGGCGTATGAGAAGGCGGCCTATGGCAAGGGTTTCCTGATGGTCTCCGCGACGCCGCTCACCCGGTCGAGCTACCACGCCGGCGCCGATTTCGAGCGGCTGCGCGCGGCGCGGCTGGCAAGGCTCGGGGCGGTCTAGAGCGATTTCGAAACAGGCGAGCGCACCTGCCGACTCGGAAATCGCGACCAGTCAGATAGAGCGCCCGAGCCGATCCAGTCGGATCGGAAAGCGCTCTGCGCGGACCGCGTGCGCCGATGCGCGGATTGCGCGAATGTTCGCGGCGGTGGAGGGGTTTACGCCGCTGCCTTCACATGACGACGGAACGGAGAAGGCATCCGCGCGTTACATGCCCTCCACACAATGAAGAAGGGGTTGGGGATGAAACGCTACACGACTTATCTTGCGAGCTGCGCGATCCTTGCCCTCGGCACCACCGCGGCTCACGCAAGTTGCGATGATCTGGCGGCGCTGATCGGCGGAGATCCGGTGGGCGAGACCAGCGGCGAGATCGCGAAGGACGGCACCACGGCGCCGCTCGAGACCGATGCCGGTGCAGGCGGAGGCGAGGGCCCGACGACGACCGGCGGCACGGAGACGGGCGTTTCCGCCACCGGCGAGACGGGTGATGCCGGCGGCACGGACACCGGCGAGGGTGAAGTCGCGAAGGATGGCTCGACCGCGCCGCTCGAAGACGAGGCGGCGGTGCCGCAGGCGGATGGCACGCCCATCGCCACGTCGCAGCCGGGTGTCGAGGCGCAGCAGGAAGGCGCCGCGGTGGAGGGCGGCCTGACCGGAACGGCTGCGGACGACATGGCGTCCGGGTGGGACCCCGCTACTCTCGATCAAGCGCGCGAGGCGCTGGCCTCGGGCGATGACGAGACCTGCCGGCAGGCGCTGGAGGAACTCCAGGGCTAGAGGGTTTCCACCTGAATGGTCCCCGTGTTCGAGACAGGGGCGGGCGCCATGACCGCATTCCGACGCGATCGGACGGAAGGCATATGAGGCCGATCGCCTGACCGGGAGGGTTCTCCCGGGTTAAGGAACGGGCGGCGCCGGACATGGACGGCGCCGCTCCCTGTATACCCGATCGTGCCCCGGCACTGCCGGCGCAGCCCTCGTGGTCAGCCCGCGCGCAGCGCCGCTGCCTTGACATCTTCGGGGACATACGCCTCGAACTGCTCGAAATTCTTCTCGAACATCCTGAGGAGCTTCTGTGCCTGCGCGTCGTAGGCTTCAGGATCGGCCCAGGTCGAGCGCGGGTCGAGGAGCGTGTCGTCCACGCCCGGTACCGACACCGGAACCTCGAGACCGAAGTTCGGATCACGGCGGAAGGTCACGTTCGCGAGGGAGCCGTCAAGCGCCGCGGTGAGCAGGGCGCGCGTCGCCGCGATCGGCATCCGCTGGCCCACTCCGTAGGCGCCGCCGGTCCAGCCGGTATTGACGAGCCAGCAGTTCGCGCCATGCTCGGCGATCCTGGCACGGAGCATCTCGCCGTAGACCTCCGGCCGGCGCGGCATGAACGGCGAACCGAAACAGGTGGAGAAGGTCGGCTCGGGATCGGTCACCCCGGTCTCGGTCCCGGCCACCTTGGCCGTGAAACCCGACAGGAAGTGATACTCGGCCTCGGCCGGCGTCAGCCGGGCGATCGGCGGCAGCACCCCGAACGCGTCGCAGGTGAGCATGATGACGGAGCGGGGATGGCCTCCCCTTCCCGTCGGGCTCGCGTTCGAGATCGCCTCGATCGGGTAGGCGCAGCGGGTATTCGCGGTCAGGCTGTCGTCGTTGAAGTCGATCGCCCGCGTTTCGGGATCGTAGACCATGTTTTCGATCACGGTCGCGAACCGGGTGGTGGTCGAGTAGATCTCCGGCTCGGCCTTGG
>CAYMOD010000295.1:0-3272 GCA_964391945.1 uncultured Rhodobacterales bacterium
ATCGTCGGCAAGCCGATGGCGCAGCTGCTGCTGCGCGACGGCGCGTCGGTGACGATCGCCCATTCCCGCACGCAGGACCTGCCCGGGGTCTGCCGCCGCGCCGATATCCTCGTCGCCGCGGTCGGCCGTCCGGAGATGATCACCGGCGATTACGTGAAGCCCGGCGCCGTCGTCATCGACGTCGGCATCAACCGGGTGGAAGGCGAAGGCGGCAAGACCAGGCTCGTCGGCGACGTGGATTTCGAGAGCGCGGCGGCGGTCGCGGGCGCGATCACGCCGGTTCCGGGCGGCGTCGGCCCGATGACGATCGCCTGTCTGCTGGCGAATACGCTCACCGCCTGCTGCCGCGCCAACGGCCTGCCGGAGCCCGAGGGGCTGACGGCCTGACGATCAGCTCTCCGTCGCGCCTTCCGCCCTGGAGGGCGCAGCGGGGATTGTTGCACGGGGACTGGGCTCCGCACGCGGCGTACCGCGGGCGGGGCCTTTCGTTGCCGGTCCGGGGACGCGAGACGGAGAACGCGCGGTCAGGCGATCTCGGTCGCGCGGTCCTGGACGACGCGGTCGGCGGCCTTGCCGTGCAGCTCCTCGTAATGGTCGAAAGCGACGGTGAACCGGCCCACGCCCTGGGTTGCGGCACGGATATCGTTGCCGATCGCACCGAGTGCCGAACCCGGTACCAGCGCCTCGAAGATGTCCCAGCCGCGCCCCTCCGGATCGGTGTCGAAGCCGAGGATCTGACCGTGCTGGGCGGAGATGATCGGCCCGAGGCTGCCGGTGTAGATCGAGGGCGCCTGGATCGAAAGGCGGAACACCGGCTGGAGCAGCACCGGGCCGGCGGATCTCAGCGCCTCGGCGACGGCGCGTTTGCCGGCGATCCGGAAGGCCATGTCCGAACTGTCGACCGGGTGGTGCAGCCCGTCGGTCAGCGTCACCCGGATATCGACGACGGGAAAACCGAGCGGTCCGCGCTCGGTCGCGTCACGGGCGCCGGCCTCGACGGCGGGGATGTAGTTCTTCGGGACCGCGCCGCCCTTCACGGTCTCCACGAACGCGAAACCGTCGCCACGGGTCGCGGGGGTGACGCTGAGCTTCACGTCGGCGAACTGGCCGGAGCCGCCGGTCTGCTTCTTGTGGCGGTAGGCCTGGTCCTGGGGCCGTGCGATCGTCTCGCGGTAATCGGGCGCGGGCTGCGCCTCCTCGACCTCGAGGCCGAACGCATCCGCGAGGCGCTGGCGCAGGAGGCGGAGGTGAAGCGGCCCCTGGACGCCGACGCGGGGGAAGCCGGTGATGGTGTCCTGCCCGACCGTGAGGGCGGCGTCGCCCTCGGCGATGGTGGCAAGCGCACCGGAAAGCTTCACGCTGTCGCGATCGCTGGCCGGGCGGAGGATGCGCTCGTGCAATGGCGGCAGCGGCCGGTTCCAGCCGGGCGTATCGTGCAGGGCGGCATCGTCGACGAGGCGGCCGGGTACGAGATGATCGGCCTTGGCGAGGGCGACGGTCTCCCCCGCCTCGATGCTGTCGCGGGACTTGTTGTCACGGGCGTCGGCGGAGGAGACGTGGCCCGCCGCCCGGCCGGCAAGCGGCTGGCCGGCGGGGAGGGTGTCGAAGGCGCGCAGAAGCAGGGTCTTGCCGACGTGCCTGCGGTACTGACCGGCGAAGATCGCGGCGAGGGGTGGCGCGGCGAGATTCGCCTGTTCGGCGAGACGGGCGCGCGAGATGGCTGCGCGCGGCGCCTCGTGGCGGAGCGCCTTCATCACCCGGACGATGCCGTTGCCGTGGGAGGCGGCGCCGATCAGCGTCGGGAAGACGCGGTTTTCGCCAAGGAGACGGGCGCAGATATCGTGGACCTTGGTGGTGGCGGGGGTCCTGTCCTCGATCAGTTCCTCGAGCAGCCGGTCGTCGTATTCGGAGAGCTGCTCAAGCAGATCCTCGCGCGCCTCGTGCTCGCGTTCGAGCGCGCCTTCGGGGATCTCGACAAGGTCGGAAGGAGCGTTCTCGTTGTATTTCCAGGCGCGTTCGGAGACGAGATCGACGGAGCCGGTGATGGTGCCGTCTTCACCGCGGATCGGAATCTGGCGGAGCACGATCGGATGGGCGGCGTAGTCCTGCAGCGCGGCGACGATGTCGCGGACGCGGGAACGGGCCTCGTCGATGCGGTTGACGAAGATCAGGGCCGGCGTGCCCGCGGCCTCGACGAGGCGGAGATAGGGGGCGGCGAGCACGGCCTGGGCGGGATCGGGCGCGACGCAGATCACCACGGCGTCGGCGGCGAGAAGCGCGTCGGAGGCGAACTGGAGGAACTCGATCGAGCCCGGGGTATCGATCGCCTGCCAGCTCTCGCCGAGATGGGTGAATCCGGCGACGCGCAACTCGCCTGGGGCTGCGGCGGGGCAGGGTTTGCCCTCGAGCGAGCACATCCGGTCGACGAGCGTGGACTTGCCGGTGTTCGTCGCGCCGAGCACCGCAATCGTTCGGGTCATGGCCTACCTCTCCGCTGGCTCACCTTTTTGATTGAGCATGACCGAGGGATGGCGAGAATGCGAGTCTCGACCGCGCTGCTGCGGCGGGGGTAACACCGGGGAAAGCCGGACAGCGCCATTCCGGTTTTGCCGGACGGGCGGAACGTGAGGGATGACGCCGCGCCCCTGCTGGTGCGACCATCGACACGGACGGAGGGCGATTTGGAGAAAAAGACGCAGCTCAATCTCTGGTATCTCTTCGTCGCCGTCATGGTGGTGCTGATGATCCAGGGCCTGATCAGCACCTGGCGGGACACGGCGCAGATACCCTACAGCCGGTTCCTCGAACTCGCCGACGCGGGGCAGGTGACGGATGTGGTGATCAGCTCGCAGACGGTCAGCGGCCGGCTGCTCGAACCCGCGAACGGGCGCACGCAGTTCGTCACCGCGCGGGTCGACCCCGCGCTTGCGGAGCGGCTGGAAGCGACCGGCATCGAGTATACCGGGCAGGTCGAGAACACCTTCTTCTCCACCCTGTTGTCGTGGCTGATCCCGATCGGCCTCTTCTTCATGATCTGGATGTTCGTTTTTCGGCGCTTTGCCGAGAAACAGGGGATGGGCGGCTTCATGTCGGTCGGCAAGAGCCGGGCGAAGGTCTATGTCGAGAGCGACACCGGTGTTGCCTTTCCCGATGTGGCGGGTGTCGACGAGGCAAAGCGTGAACTCGAGGAGATCGTCGATTTCCTGAAGGATCCGACCGGCTACGGCATGCTCGGCGCCCGGGCACCGAAGGGCATCCTGCTCGTCGGCCCG
>CAYMOD010000296.1:0-3256 GCA_964391945.1 uncultured Rhodobacterales bacterium
ATCCGCGATGGCGGCGGCAACGGCTCGATCATCGGCCGCAACACCTTCCAGCGCAGCCGTGAGCAGGCGCTCGCGATGCTGGATGAGCTCGTCCGGATCTACAAGGGTGAAGCCTGAGCCTCACTGGCTCAGGAGACATGGGATTGAGGCCGCTTCCGGCTGATCCGTTCGGAGCGCACCGCCAGGACCCCGCCCATGCGCAAGCACGGGGGGCGGGGTCCGACCGCCCCCTGTCACGCCAGGAGCGCGCCTCCGGCAGGTTGCAGTACAGTCATGCCTTTGGCACGACGCGCGCCAGGGGCATGACGCCGCTTTGTTGCCCGCTCGCGGCTGGTCGCTGCTCGTGCCTTTCCCGAACCCGTTCAGCGGAAACGACATGAGATCCACCCGCTCGCTCTGGCAGAGCTTCTCGCTCCACGTGACGATGACGACGGTGCTCCTCGCGGCGATGATCTACATCGCCTTTATCGGCATCCGCGGCGAATACGGCGTGATCCGCGGCGCCGCGGCCGAGGCGGAGGAGGAATCGCTCGAAGCCGAGCGGGCGCGGCTGGAGGCCGAGCGGGCGACACTCGAGAACCGCGTCCGCGCCCTCTCCGAAAACGGGCTCGAACTCGACCTGCTCGAGGAACGCGTGCGCAGCGTCCTCGGCATGGCGCACCCGGACGACGTGCTCCTGCCGACGGACCATCCCGGAAACGCCCCGTAGCCGCCGCACGCGCCCCCGTGCGCCGGGGACGGCCTGCGCGGGTTACTTCCGGCGTTCGTGCTCCTCGAGCCGGGGCATGATCTCGACGAAGTTGCAGGGCCGGTGCCGGTAGTCGAGCTGCGCCTTCAATATGCCGTCCCAGCCATCGCGACAGGCCCCCGGCGACCCCGGCAGCGCGAAGAGATAGGTCCCCCCGGCGACCCCGGCACAGGCGCGGCTCTGGATCGCGGATGTGCCGATCTTCTCGGCGCTCAGCACCGTGAACATGATCGCGAAACCGGGGATCGCCTTCTCGTAAACTGCTTCATGCGCCTCGACCGTCACGTCGCGTCCGGTAAGCCCGGTGCCCCCGGTCGAGATCACCACGTCCACGCCGGGATCGGCGATCCACGCCCGGAGCTTCGCCTTGATCGCCGGCTGCTCGTCCGGAACCACCGCCCGGTCGGCAAGGACATGCCCCGCCTCCTCGATCCGCCCCACGAGCACGTCTCCCGAGCGATCCTCGGCAAGGCCGCGCGTGTCGGAGACCGTCAGCACCGCAATGCGGACCGGGATGAACTCGAGGCTCTCGTCGATCCTGCTCATGCCTTTCTTCCTCCATCGAGCCGCTCGCGGACGGCGAGAAGATCGGCCCAGGCGCCGCGTTTCCGACTCGAATCGCGCAGGAGCGAGGCCGGATGCACCATCGGCATCACCGGAATCCCGCGCCACTCCGCCCAGCGCCCCCGGAGCCGCATGATCCCCTCCGTCCTCTCCAGCATCACCCGCGCCGCCGTCGCACCCGCGGCGACGAGGATCTCCGGCCGCGCGAGCTCGATATGCCGGAACAGGAACGGCTTCAGGAGCTCGATCTCGTCCGCTGCCGGATCGCGGTTTGCTGGCGGCCGCCACGGCAGCACGTTGGTGATATAGAACGCGGCTTCGCGCGTTTCCGCCCCGCGCGAGAGGCCGATCGCCGCGAACATCCGGTCGAGAAGCTGGCCCGAACGCCCGACGAAGGGCCGCCCGACCGCGTCCTCCTCCCGCCCCGGTGCCTCGCCCACCACCATCACCCGCGCCCCCGCCATCCCGTCCGCGAAGACAAGCTTCCGCGCCCCCTTCTTGAGCCGGCTGCCCTCGAAACCGGCGAGCGCTTCGCGCAATTCCTCGATATCGCGGCAGGCCCCGGCGATCTCTGCTGCCCCACGCAGCACCGCCTCGCGGCCCGTGGGCGTTGCCATCACCACCGCGGCCGGCGCCGCCGCCGGCCGCCGTGGCCCCGCCTCTGCCACAGCGCGTTCGGCCACCGCGAAACGATCGACCGGCACCTCGCTCACCGCCTCGTCGGCGCCGAGTTCGACCTGCCAGGCAAGCGCCGCGAGCGCCGCCTCGACGGAAAGCGCCTCCGCCCTCACGCCGCCATCGCCGGCCGCGCAGCGAGCCGCTTTCGCCATTCCGCCAGCGCGCCGAGGTCTTCCGGCACCGCGATCCGCGAGGGCCGCAGGAAATCGACCGCCACCGCCGCGGTGATGTCCGCGATCGTGAACCGCCCGCCCGCGAGATACGGGCTCTCCGCAAGCCGCCGGTCGAGCCATTCGAGCCCCGCGATCACCCGTGGCCGGTTCGCCTCCGCCCATTCCGGGCACTGGTCCTCCATCACCGCCATCTTCGGATTGCCGTGCCGGAGCACCGCTGCCGCCGGAGCGAGAAGCCCGAACTCCGCCCGGCGGCTCCACATCTCGATCTCCGCCGCTTCGAGCGCGTTCTTCCCCATCAGGTTCGGCTCCGGCCAGAGCGCCTCGACATAGCGGCAGATCGCGGTCGACTCGGTCAGGAACCGCCCGTCCTCGAGTTCGAGCGCCGGCACGTGATGCGTGCCCACCCGCGCCCGATACTCGCCGAACTGCGCGCCGGCCATGATGTCGACCTGCTCGGTCGGCAACACCACGCCCTTCTCGGCAAAAAACACCCGCACGCGGCGCGGATTCGGCGCAGGAAGGCAGTCGAAAAGGCGGACGGGGCGTGGCAGGGTCATGGGCCTCATTCTCGCGCCGCCGCCGCCCGGGCGCAAGGCTTGCCCGTACCCCTCGGGCTGCTATAGCTGCGCCCGTCATCGCCCGGAGGGCCGCTTGTTCCCGCACCGTCACCTGCTCGGCATCGAACCCCTCTCGCGCGGGGACATCGAAGCGATCCTCGACCTTGCCGAGACCTACGTCGCGCTCAACCGCCGCACCGACAAACGCACGGATGCATTGCGCGGCCTCACCCTGATCAACATGTTCTTCGAATCCTCGACCCGCACGCAGGCGAGTTTCGAACTTGCCGGCAAGCGGCTCGGCGCCGACGTGATGAATTTCGGCACCGCGGGAAGCTCGCTCCGCAAGGGCGAGACGGTGATCGACACCGCGATGACGCTGAACGCGATGCACCCCGATCTCCTCGTCGTCCGCCACGGCGCCTCGGGCGCGGTCGCGCTCCTTGCCGAAAAGGTCAACTGCGCCGTCATCAACGCTGGTGACGGGCGGCACGAACATCCGACCCAGGCCCTTCTCGACGCGCTGACCACCA
>CAYMOD010000297.1:0-3219 GCA_964391945.1 uncultured Rhodobacterales bacterium
GCTGGATCGCGCCCGACGGCCGCGCCGAGTTCAACGTCGCCATCCGGACGCTCTCGCTCTATGAGGGGGGCGAGGCGGTGCTGAACGTCGGCGGCGGCATCGTCCACGATTCGACCGCGGAAGGCGAATACGAGGAAGCGCTGTGGAAGGCCCGCTTCGCCAGCCTGACCTGAAGCTCATCGAGACGCTGCGCTGGGACGGGGCGCGGCTGATCCGGGAAGCGCGCCACCGCGCCCGCCTCCGCCGGAGCGCCGCTGCACTCGGCTTTCCCTGTGATGAAGCGCGGATCGCTGCCGCCCTCGACGCGGTCGCAGGCGCCGAGCCGCTCCGGGTGCGGCTGACCCTCGATGGTTCGGGTGCGGTCGAGGTCACGACCGCACCGCTTCTGCCGATCCCGACATCCTGGCGGGTGGCGCTCGCGCCCGAACGTCTCCGCTCCGACGACCCCTGGCTCCGGCTGAAGACAACGGCGCGCGGGCGCCATGATGCCGCGCGCGCCGCCCTCCCGGCCGGATTCGATGAGGTGCTCTTCGCCAACGAGCGGGGCGAGGTCTGCGAAGGCACGATCACCAACGTCTTTTTTGATCTCGGCGCGGGCCTCGCGACACCGCCCGCCGCCTGCGGCCTCCTCCCCGGCATCCTGCGCGAGGAGATGCTCGCGCAAGGCCGCTGCGTCGAGGCGCGGCTCAGGGTAGAAGAGTTGTCGCAGGCCCGGCTCTGGGTCGGCAATTCGCTGAGGGGGCTCGTGGGGTGCGTTCTGGCCGGCAACCGGTGAGACACTGGACTCCCGGCGGGGTGGCGCGCCTCTGTGCGGTGCCCTATCTCGATGATGAACACCTCCCGTTCCTGGGCCCCGAAACCATTCTCCATTCCGGCATGACCGCCCCTGTTCCTCCCCGTCTGCGCATCGGCTTCGTCTTCGCCCCCCGCTTCACGCTCTCGGCCTTCGCCAACTTCGTCGACGTGCTGCGCCTCGCTGCCGACGAGGGAGACCGCTCGCGGCCGATCCGCTGCCTCTGGCGCGTCCTCTCGGCAACGATGGACCCGGTGGTATCGAGCACCGGCCTCACGGTGCAGCCCGACGAGCGTCTCGGCGACCCGCGCCGCTTCGATTATATCGTCGTGGTCGGCGGCCTGATCGACGAGATCGAGCGGCTGCACCCGGATGCTGTCGCCTTCCTGCGCGACGCGGCGACTGCTCGGGTGCCGCTCGTCGGCCTCTGCACCGGCGCATTCATCCTCCACCGCGCCGGGCTGATGGATGGTTATCGTTGCTGCGTGAGCTGGTTTCACCATGACGATTTCCTCGCCGCGTTCGAGGGGCTGACGCCCGTCTCCGACCGCATCTTCGTCGTCGATCGCGACCGGCTCACCTGTTCGGGCGGCGTGAGTTCCGCCCATCTTGCCGCCCATCTCGTCGACCGGCACCTCGGCCGGGCGGCGGCATCGAAGAGCCTCCGCATCATGATCATCGATGCGGCCCTCGCCGGCGAGATGCCGCAACCCGGCATTCCAATCGAGCTCACGACCTCCGATCCGCTGGTACGCAAGGCGCTCAACCTGATGCAGCAGTCGCTCGACATGCCGCCGACGGTGGACGCTCTCGCCGCCCGCTCCGGGGTCAGCCGCCGCAAGCTCGAACGTCACTTCCGGGCGGCGCTCGGCATGACCCCCGCGGCGGCCGGCAGGACGCTGCGCCTTGCCCAGGCCCGGTTCCTGCTTGCCGGCAGCGAATGTTCGGTGACGCAGATCGCCGCCGATACCGGATTCTGCGATATCTCACACTTCATCCGCGTGTTCCGCGAAGCCGATGGCGTGACCCCCGAGGCCTACCGCCGCCAAGCCCACGCGGATGCTCAAGGTCTGGCGTGAGGCAGCATTGCGTGTGCCGCAACCGCCACGAGATTGCCGCCAACAAGACAGTCCATGCCCACCGGCGTCAGTCGCAATCCTCAATTGCAACACCCTTGGCCAGCTTCTGGCATCCGAAATCCGGCCGCACCCAGCAGGCCTGGCGCCTCAGTTCATCTCCGGCAGCATTCTTTCAGTGCTTGATCCTGCCATCAGCCCGCGGTATGGAGCCGCGCCGGAAGGGCCCTTCGTCTATCGGTTAGGACGCCAGATTTTCAATCTGGAAAGACGGGTTCGACTCCCGTAGGGCCTACCATTCCGCACCGCCCCACTGTCCAGTCCTTGCGCACGCATCTGGACACCTCTATCAACCTCGTCAGTCCGGCTTGATCATGATTCAATGCCTCCGGCGTAGACGCGAGCGGAGGCATTGATGGCGGGAGCGCCGGGATTATTCGACGTGGACGAGCGGCTCCAGCGGCTGAGCGCCCTCGGCGACCAACTTGAGACGTTCGCGGCGGTGGTGGACTTCGAGATGTTCCGCCCGGAGCTGGATGCGGCCTTGGGCTACAGCGACGGCGCCCGGGGCGGGAGGCCGCCGTTCGATCCGGTGATGATGTTCAAGGTCCTGGTGATCCAGGCTCAGAACGATCTCTCGGACGACCGCGCCGAGTTGCTGATCAACGACCGGCTCTCGTTCATGCGCTTCCCCGGGCTGGGGCTGACGGACAAGGTCCCGGACGTCAGGACCATCCGGGCGTTCCGCGAGCGGCTGACCCGCGCCGGCGCCATCGAGGCGCTGTTCGCGCGCTTCGATCTTGCGATCCGCGAGGCCGGCTACATCCCGATGTCGGGCCAGATCGTCGACGCCAGCCTGGTCTCGGCGCCGCGCCAGAGGAACACCGATGAGGAGAAGGCGGAGATCAAGGCCGGGCGCGTGCCAAAGGACTGGGCCGACAAGCCCGCGAAGCTCGCGCAGAAGGACCGCGATGCGCGCTGGACGCTGGTGTTCGGCAAGGCCCGGCTGCGCGAGGACGGCACGCGGCACGCCGACATCGCCATCCCGGTCTTCGGCTACAAGAGCCACGCGAGCATCGATCGCCGGCACGGCTTCATCCGCAAATGGGACGTCACCGACGCCAGCCGGCATGACGGGCGCATGCTGCGCCGGGGCCTGCTGGACAAGACGAACACGGGCACCACGGTCTGGGCCGACAGCGCCTATCGCTCCAAGGCGAACGAGACCTTCATGGAGAAGCACGGCTTCCGCAGCCAGGTCCATCACCGCAAGCCGCGCGGGCGGCCGATGGCTCCCCACATCCGCCGCGGCAACGCCGGCCGCTCCAGAGTCCGCGCCGCCGTGGAGCA
>CAYMOD010000298.1:0-3209 GCA_964391945.1 uncultured Rhodobacterales bacterium
ACCTTCGCGGCTGGCTGGTGGGGCTCGTCCAGGGTCGAAGAGGATACGAGCTTCGTGGTGCCTTCTGGCGCCACGCTCACCTCGGTGGCGCGCAAGTTGGAGGAGCAAGGGCTGATCGGTTCGGCCGATTCCTTCCTGCTGCGCGCGAGGATCCTCGGCGGCGGCGATCCGGTGAAGGCCGGGGAGTTCCTGCTGCCTGCCGGGGCCAGCCCGGCCAGGATCCTCGACACGTTGCAGCATGGTGAGGTGATCCGCCGCTTCATCACCATTCCCGAAGGCGTGCCCGCCATCCTGGTGCACGAGCGGCTGATGGCCGAGCCGCTGCTCACCGGCACGGCGCCGGTGCCGGAGGAAGGCACCGTCCTGCCGGAAAGCTACGATTTCGAACGAGGCGAAAACCGCGCCCAGGTGCTCGCGCGGATGCAGCAGGCGATGCGCGATACGATCAACGAGCTATGGCCCGGGCGCGGGGCAGACATCGCCGTCAGCACTCCGCAAGAGGCGATCATCCTGGCCTCCATCGTCGAGAAGGAAACGGGCGTTCCGCAGGAGCGGGAGATGGTGGCGGGGCTCTACACCAACCGGCTTAAGCAGGGGATGATGCTGCAGGCAGACCCGACCATCATCTACCCCATCACCAAAGGCAAGCCGCTGGGCCGGCGCATCCGCCGCTCCGAGATACAGGCGGTGAACGACTACAACACCTATGCGATGGTCGGCCTGCCGAAGGGGCCGATCACCAATCCCGGCCGGGATTCGATTGCCGCCGTTCTTAACCCCGCGAGAACCGACGCGCTGTACATGGTGGCGGATGGCACCGGCGGCCACGCATTCGCCACGACGCTGGCGGAGCACAACGCCAATGTGGCGCGTTGGTTCGCCATCCGCCGAGAACGCGGAGAGATGTGATTCGGCCGGGATGGCGGAAGGGATGCCTGGTGCGCCGCTGATCGTAACGGCCGAGTTGCCGACGCCCTTGCAGGCTCGCATGGATGCGCTGCGCCGCGCCCACTTTCCGCCCGAGCGCAACTTCCTCGCCGCGCATGTAACGCTGTTTTACTCCCTGCCGCCCTCCTGCGAGGACGAGTTGCGCGAGGTGCTGGCGCGGATCGCCGCGAGCAATGAACCACCTCCAGCGCGGCTGGAAGGGACCATGTCGCTGGGCCGGGGTACGGCGGTGAAGCTCGCCAGCCCCGCTCTTGTTTCCTTGTGGGATGAGTTGGCGGAGCGGTTCTGGCCGCTGCTGTCCGCGCAGGATCGGCACAGGCCTCGCCTGCATGTCACCGTTCAGAACAAGGTCTCCTCTGAGGAAGCGAGCGCGCTCAAGGCGCGCCTTGCGGCAGAGCTGCGCCCGCACGAGTTCCGCTTCGCCGGCCTCGCGCTGCACGCTTACCTTGGCGGACCGTGGCGGGCGCTGAAGCGGTGGCCGTTTCGCGGTTGACCGGCACCGGAGGCGGCCCTAATGCGCCGCCGTGCCCGCCGCTTCGGCGCGAATGGGGCGGAGTAGCTCAGGTGGTTAGAGCAGCGGAATCATAATCCGCGTGTCGGGGGTTCGAGTCCCTCCTCCGCTACCAACTCTCATGCAGATTCAGCCACCAGTGACGGACCAGGAACGGTTCGAGGTTATGCCGAGATCGGCCCTTCTCCTAAACATCGGCTGACTACAAAGATCGGGCCAGCGAGACCAGGATCAGCGACGAAGCGCTGAGCGCGCAAGTCGACGAAATGCATTCGCTATCGCAGGCGCTTGAAGTGAGGGATCAGAGGAGGACCACCTGCCCTTCTACCCGAGTTCGATGATCACTTCGTCCACGGCGAGGGTCTGACCGCGTGCGGCGTGGATCTTCGTGACCGCGCCTGCCTTCCCGGCTCGCAGAATGTTCTCCATCTTCATCGCCTCGACCACGGCCACGGCTTGGCCGGCCTCGACCTTGTCTCCCTCGGCAACGTGGAGGGACGTGAGCAGCCCGGGCATCGGCGCGAGCACGAATTGCGACAAATCCGGTGGGATCTTCTCGATCATGTGCCGTGACAGCTCGGCGATGTGGGGCGGCAGCACGAGAACGCGGTGGCTGGCCCCGCTTGTGGTGAGCTTCCAGCCGCGGCCATCGCGAGCAACCCGGACGATGTGGTGCCGCCCGTCGACCAATGCCGTAAGCAGCCGCTGGCCCGGAGACCAGTGGGTGACGACGTCGAGCGGCTCGCCGCCGTCCACCGAGGCGCGGGCCAGACCGTTGTGGCGGGTCGCGTTAACATGGTGCTCGGCGCCGTCAAAGCGGACGATGTGCTCCGTGGGCGGCGCGATCCGCTCACCGAGTTGGCCGTCGATCGTGGCGGCGCGCTCGGCCCATGTGGTCGCGATCACACCAGCTATCGCGGCGAGATCGGCAAGGAGTGCGGGACCGGCTGGTGCTCCGGTGAAGCCCTCTGGCCATTCCTCGGCGATGAACCCGGTGGTCAACTCGCCCGCGCGAAACCGCGCATGCTGGAGCACTGCGGAGAGGAAGTCGAGATTGTGGCCGATGCCGTCCATCTCGAAGCTGTCGAGTGCCTGCAACTGCGTCTCGATCGCCTGCTCGCGCGAGGGCGCCCAGCTGATGAGCTTGGCGATCATCGGGTCGTAGAACATGCTGACCTCGCCGCCCTCGGCGACACCGTCGTCGACGCGCACCACGGCGGTCTCTTCCCGTATCTGCCTGGGGGGTGCGTAGCGCACCAGCCTGCCCGTGCTTGGCAGGAACCCGCGATAAGGGTCCTCGGCGTAGACCCGGCTCTCGATCGCCCAACCCGTGAGCGAGATATCTTCCTGCGTGAAGCAAAGCCTTTCCCCGGCTGCCACCCGGATCATCTGCTCGACGAGATCGAGACCTGTAACTTCTTCGGTGACCGGGTGCTCGACCTGCAAACGGGTGTTCATCTCGAGGAAATAGAAGCTTTCGCCCGTCGGGTCGGAGCCGCTGACGATCACCTCGACCGTGCCGGCGGAGTAATAGCCGACGGCCCGGGCGAGGGCGATGGCCTGCTCGCCCATCTTCGCACGCATGTCAGGCGTGACGAACGGGGAGGGCGCTTCCTCGATCACTTTCTGGTGCCGGCGCTGGATCGAACACTCGCGCTCGCCTAGATAGACGATGTTGCCGTGCTGATCGCCAAGCACCTGAATCTCGATGTGCCGCGGGCGCTCGATGAACTTCTCGATGAACACGCGG
>CAYMOD010000299.1:0-1391 GCA_964391945.1 uncultured Rhodobacterales bacterium
TGACCGCCGTCCTCGTCGCCTATCTCAGCCTCGTCTTCAGCTATTTCTTCTTCTGGACGATCCATGCCGATTTCCCGCCGCAGGACGCCAGCGGACCCGGCTGGATGGGCCCTCTCGCCGCCGGCCTGCTCTTCCTCCTCGCCTGGGGCCTCACCCTCGCCGCGCGCGCGCTCAATTCCCGCGCCCGCACCGGGATCACCCGGATCTGCCTCGGCGGCGGCATCCTCGCCGGGGCCGCCGCCATCGCCGCCCTGATCGCCGGCCCGGCGCTCACCGGGCTCGATGCCACCAGCCATGTCTATCCCGCCATCGTCTGGGCGCTCGTGGTCTGGACGGTCGCCCATGCCGGCATCGGCCTCGTCGCGCAGGGATTCTGCCTCGCCGGGCATTTCCGGGGCCGCCTCACCCCCGACCACGACGCCGACATCTGGAACGTGACGCTCTACTGGCACTTCCTGCTGTTCATGGCGTTGGTCACCACCCTCGTGATCGGAGGCTTCCCGCTCGTCGCATGACCCACCGGCTCCGAGACGAATTCCAGCATGGGCCCGGAGAGGGAACGCATCTCTGGCAGGTCCTGCTCGCGCCGACGATCTGGGCGCTGCATTTCCTCGTCGTCTATCCCGGGGTCGCGGTCTACTGCGCGAAAGCCGGACGCGGCGCCCTGCTCGATCCCGCGCGCGGCCCCGTCCTCGTGGCTTCCGCCATCGCCCTCGGTGTCCTTGCCTGGCTCTTCCTCACCGCCTGGCGCCGTCGCCGGCCGAGCGTCACCGACGCCGATCTCACCTTCGAAGCCAATACCCCGGAGGAGCGCCACCGCTTCCTCACCCACATGTCCCTCGCCGCAAGCAGCCTTTCCATCGTCGCCGTGATCTATACGACCATCCCGATCCTCGTCCTGGAGACCTGCCGGTGAGGCGGAGACTTCCCCTGCTGCTCGGCGCCGCGGTGCTCGCCGCCGCCTGGATGGGGCCGCTCCCCGGCCTCGCGGCGACGAGTTTCGCCGCCCACATGCTCATGCACATGGCGGTGGTCGCCATCGCCGCGCCGCTCCTCGCGCTCGGGCTGCGGGCGCAGGTTCCGGGCTTCGCGCCCGCGGGACCGATGGTGGCGAGCCTCCTCGACCTCGTCGTCGTCTGGGCCTGGCACATGCCGGCGCTGCACGAACGGGCCCGGATCGGCGGCGGCGCCATGGCCCTCGAACAGGCGAGTTTCCTCGCCGTCGGCCTCCTGCTCTGGCTCTCGGCGCTTGCGCGTCCCGTCGTGCCGGAGGCACGCCTTCATCCGGTCGTGCCGGAGGCACGCCTTCATCCGGTCGTGCCGGAGGCACGCCTTCGGCGTGACGGCGCCGGCGGACCTGCCCTCGCGGGTGCGGCGGCGCTCTTCTTCAC
>CAYMOD010000299.1:1491-3207 GCA_964391945.1 uncultured Rhodobacterales bacterium
GGCGTGACGGCGCCGGCGGACCTGCCCTCGCGGGTGCGGCGGCGCTCTTCTTCACCTCGATGCACATGACGCTGCTCGGGGTGCTCCTCGCCCTCGCGCCGGTACCGCTCTTCCATGCCGGGCACGGAGCGCCGCCCTTCGGCCTCTCCCCCGCCACCGACCGCGAGCTCGGCGGCATCCTCATGCTCGGCATCGGCGGCACGGTCTACCTGATCGGCGGCCTCGTCCTCGTCGCCGGGGTTCTCCGCCTGCCGGAACGACGGCGATGACGATCCGGCCCCGCCACCTCGTCTACATCCTCGTGGCCCTCGCGCTGGTCGGCGGCGCGGTGTTCTGGAGCGGAATCATCAGCATCTCGGCGAGTTCCGGACACTGGGCGATCACCGATGCCGTCCTCCACACCGCGATGCGCCGCTCGGTCATCTTCCACGCCCGCAACGTCCCGGCGCCGCCCGATCTCGAACATCCCGCCCTGATCCGCCGCGGCGCCGGCCATTTCGAGACCGGCTGCGCCCCCTGCCACGGCAGCCCGGCCCGGCCGCAAGGGGCGGTCCCGCCGGAGATGACGCCGCACCCACCGCCGCTTGCGCCGGTGGTGGACGAATGGGAGCCCCGGCACCTGTTCTGGATCGTCAAGCACGGGGTGAAATTCACCGGCATGCCGGCCTGGCCCGCCCTCTCGCGCGATGACGAGGTCTGGGCCGTCACCGCCTTCCTGCTCGCCCTGCCCGGGATGGATGCGGCGCGCTACACGGCCCTTGCCTACGGGGAGGCCGATCCGCCGTCCGCCGGTGCCGGCGGCCTGTCGCTCGCCGCCCACCCACCGCTCGAGGACTGCGTACGCTGCCATGGCCGCGACGGCACGGGCGAGGCGAACGGCGCCTTTCCGCGCCTCGACATCCAGACCGAGGTCTATCTTCGCACCGCGCTCGCGGCTTACCACCACGGGCGGCGCGTGAGCGGGATCATGGAAAGCGCCGCCGCCCCGCTCACCGAAGCCGAGATCGCCACCCTCGCGGAACACTACGCGCGCGAGGCGCCGGCGGCACCCGCCGCCCTCGATCCCGCGAGCCTTCCCGCGGACCTCCTCGCCCGCGGCGAAGCGGTCGCGCGTCACGGCATTCCCGCCAAGGACATCGGCGCCTGCCTCGGCTGCCATGAATCCGACACCGGACGCCCCGATTTCCCGCGGCTCCACGGCCAGTATCGCGGTTATCTCGCGCTCCAGCTCGACCTCTTCGCGAGCGGCGCCCGGCGCGGCGGGGCCGAATTCGCCCATCTCATGTCGGCGGCCACCCACAAGCTGGAGCCCGCCGATATCGAAGCCGTCGCCGCGTGGTTCGCCTCCCGCGATCCTGCCGCGCGCGCCGCCATCCTGCACACACCCTAGAGTCGCCACGTTTTTCGAGCCGAAAGCGGTATCACTTCGCTCAAACGCTTCAGGCGCGGCCGGACCTCGGAGACCGTTCGAGAACCTTGTTCAATGCGGGATGCGCCTGAGGAGGATCGCCATGGCGCCCTGGGTCATGGCGCCATCCGGCCTCGCGTGATCTTCGGCCATATGGACAGGGTGAACCACGCCAGCGCCCCGACCGGAAGCCTCTTTCTCGAACGGGCGGTCAGCTGCCCCCCGCCTCCTTCTCGCGCGCCTCTAGCTTCGCGATCAGCCGCGGCAAGCGCCGCAGCGCCTTGTACATCTCCACATTCTGATCCATC
>CAYMOD010000300.1:0-3206 GCA_964391945.1 uncultured Rhodobacterales bacterium
GTCTTCGACAAGTCCGAGCGCAAGGACGGCGCGTTTCCGGCCACCGACTTCGCCTACGATCACGAGGCCGATCAGTACACATGCCCCGGCGGGAAGCCGGTAATCGGCCGGTCAGCACGCGGCCTCAGGCAGCCTTCTGCGCGGGCTCGCGGTTTGCTTTCCAGGTCCAGGGAAGGAGCTCGTCAAGGCTCCTTGGATCATAGGTGCGGATGCGGCCGAGGATGTCGGTGAGGTACGCTTCTGGATTGAGGCCTGAGAGCTTCGCGGTTTCGATGACGGTCATGGCGTCGGCGAGGATCTCGCCACCGGCGTCGGAACCTGCGAACAGGAAATTCTTCCTCCCGAGAACCACTGCCTTCAGAGCGCGCTCGGCTGCATTGTTGTCGATGGCGACGCGGCCATCGCCAAGGAACAGGGTGAAGCTGCCCCAGCGGGTGAGTGCGTAGCGCATGGCCTTGGCCAGATCGCCCTTGCCGGGGATCAGGGTCAGCTGGCGCTCGCACCACAGGCGGAAGGTCTCGACCTTGGGGCGGCTTTCGCGTTGGCGGACGGCGTGGCGGACGTCGCGCGGTTGGCCGTTGATGGCCGCCTCGATATCGTAGAGCGCGCCGATGCGCTCCAGCGCCTCGCGGGCGATGGGGCTGCCGGTCGCCTTCCAGACGTCGTGGAAGTCGCGCCGGAGATGCGCCCAGCACGCGGCCTCGCGCACGCGTGCCACCCCGTCCGGCCCGGGCTCGTACAGCTTGCTGAAGCCCTTGTAGGCGTCGGCCTGCAGGATGCCGTGGAAGTCGGCGAGGTGCTCGCGGGGGTGCTCGCCCTTGTGGTCGGGGGAGAACCAATAGGCGGCGGCGGGCGGGTCACTGCCTGCCCAGGGTCGGTCATCCTTGACGTAGACCCAGACGCGTCCCTCCTTCACCCCGCGCGCTAGCCCCTCGATCCGCTTCTTTCTCGGGTCGAGCACCTGGATCGGGGTGTCGTCGGCGTGGATGCGGTCCGACGCCATCACCACGTCGCGGATCAGATCGGCCAACGGCCGCAGGGCGCCAGCGGCCTGGCCGCACCAGTCGATCAGCGTGGAGCGGGGGATGTCCGCGCCCATGCGGGCGAAGATCTCGCCCTGGCGATAGAGCGGGAGCTGGTCGTCGTACTTGGCGACCAGGATATGCGCGAGCAGCGCGGAGCTGGCCATGCCGCGCGGGATGGGGCGCGGCGGCGCAGGGATCTGCACCATGCGCTCGCAGTTCCGGCACGACTTCTTCGGGCGGTGGATCTCCACGACCTTCAACTTGGCCGCGATGAAGTCGAGAAGCTCGGCGACGTCTTCGCCCACCAGCCGCAGCGCGCCACCGCAGTCGGGGCAGCGCTCGCCGGGATCGAGCACGATGCGCTCGCGCGGCGCGTCTTCGGCGATCCGGGGCTTGCCACGACGCCGTTGCGGCGGGACGGTGTCCGGCGCGGCATCGCCGCCCTCGGGAGCGTCCGCTTCGGGTGTCGGGTCGGCGGCGGCGCGGGCGGTCTCGAGGCTTTCGAGGGCAAGCTCCAGCTGCTCGATCTCGCGCTCGATCTTCTCGGAACTGGCGCCGAAGCGCTGCTTCTTCAGCCGCGCGATGGTGATCCTGAGCGCCTGGACCAGCGCCTCATAGGCCCGGTTGGCCGCCGCGATCCCGGCGATCTCCGCCCGCAGGCCGAGCACCATGGCCCGCAGCAGCACGGGGTCTTCGGGAAGGGCGTCGACATCCGGCGACATGCTCGGATCATAGCCGACGCCGCCACCCGGCGCCATGCCCAGATCATTGATCCAGCTAAGAAATCACACCACGCGCGCCGGCGGCGAGGACCAGGCCGGCCGGCGCCAATCAATTCCTTCCCACAACATCGCCAGCTGCGCCGAGGTCAGCCGCAGCGCCGTCCCGTCCGCCGGCGAGGGCCACGGAAACCGGCCCTTCTCCAAGACCTTGTAGTACAGGCAGAACCCTTGGCCGTCCCAGAACAACAGCTTCAGCCGATCGCCGCGACGCCCGCGATAGCAAAACACCGCGCCCGAGGCCGGGTTCTGCCTCAGCACCAGCTGGGCGTGCGCAGCCAACCCCGTGATGCCCTTCCTCATATCCGTGACGCCGCAGGCCAAATAGACCCGTACGCCCGCGCCCGGCGCAATCATGCCCCCTCCACCGCGCCGATCAGCCGCTGCAGCTCGGCGGTCGGCAGGCCGACAGGGACCCGCAGCAGGCGACCGCCGGCCAGACCGATCTCGACCGTCGCGGACAGCGGCGAGGCGGTGCCGGCGGCGGTGGTCGCTCTGCCGGGCGCCTCGGCCGCCGACGCGGGCTCGGCCTCAGGGTCGCTCGTCGCCGGCCCCACGATTACCTCCAAGAACCCGACCACGCCGCCCGGCGTCCCGAGCTCGCCCTGCCTGGCCGCGCGCCGCCAGTCGTAGACCTGCTGGCGCGTCACGTCGAACCGGCGCGCCACCTCAGACACCACCGCATCCGGCTCCAGCGACGCCATGACCACCGCCAGCTTCTCGCTGGCGCTCCACCGCCGCCGACGCTCGACCTTCCCCAGAACTTCGTACCGCACCGACGCCTCCGACCCCTTTGGACGTCGCTGACGACGTCGTCAGCGACGTCTCATCGCAGATCAGCTCAGGATCGTGCAGGCGGCCTTGAGCGGCCGGTTACCTTCTACCGTAAGCGCCTCGGCGATCCCCTATTCGGCGAGGCTTGACCCGGTGTGGCATCGCCACGGCATGAGATCGTCGATCCGGTTCTGAGGATGCCCGTCGAGGATCGCTCGCAGGGTGGCGGCGAGGTAGGTGACCGGATCGACGCCGTTCAGCTTGCAGGTGGCGACGAGGGAGGCGAGCAGAGCCCAGTTCTCGGCACCGACCTCGTGGCCTGCGAACAATGCATTCTTGCGCGTCAGGGCCATCAACCGTCCATTCTGCCCATGTCGGGCAATATGCTGTCGTCCATTTACCGCTGGCATGCGCTTTTCGGCCGCCGCCTCCGGATCGAGCGGGCCGATAATCGTGCCTCGGGGCGGTTCGTGCATGTAGAGGTACTGCCCGGCATCGTGACCGTGGTGGCGGCATGGATGCTCGATCCATCGGCGTGCGCCGGCATGGAGATCGGCGCGCCACGCGTCTCCTTGGCGGCGCTGCAGGATGTCGAGGATCTTCTGAAGCGACGTGGATTCCGTCGAAG
>CAYMOD010000301.1:0-3185 GCA_964391945.1 uncultured Rhodobacterales bacterium
CCCGCGCCGGCCGCGGCGGCACGCGGGCCTACCGGGGCAAGAGCCAGAAGAAGATAGGGTAACGTAGTGCAGCGATTGTGGATAGCTTGGCTCAGAACACTGGTGCGGCGCCCCAGTCCTGCCGCAGATCGGATGATGAAGGAAGCGTTGGATTGCGGGAGCTCTCATTTCGAGAAGCAGCTCCAAGCGGCGGTAAAGGATGCCGTGGTCAACGAGATCCATGGAGAGAGGATGAGTGACCTCGTACAGCGCGACAGAATCCTAGAGTACGCGTTCATGTGGGGCTGGTATCACGAGTACGCAAAGGCCGCAGGCGAATGGCCGGCGACCCCTTCCATGCGGGCCACGCTTCACATGATCGAACACTTAATGAAGCGTTCCGGCTTCAGCTTCAAAGATGCGCGTGCTGAGGCATCAGCACTCGATGCGATGTGGAATGAAGCGGACCCCCTATGCGATGCCGTGATAAAATGTGGCGCGAAGAGCTTCCATCAGCCTGATCATGCTTGGTATTCGTATGTTCTGCGAAAATTCGCGGAACAGCCTTGATCTCAATTGCTTGCTTCCCTACAGCTGCGCGATCCGCTCCTCGTGATCGTGCGAGCAGCCGGCGAGCAGGGGGATGATATGCGTGAGCCCGTCGATGCGCAGGTTCACGTTGGCGAAGCCCTCATGGACACGCGCAAATTCCGCGTGCATCTCATTGCGCATCGCCGCCATCTCCACCCGTATTTCCTGCAGGAGGCGAACGGTATGGTTCTCCGGCTCGTCGGCCATGGTATCCTCCTGCCGGGATCGTAGCGCAGGCGCCGCGCCCGATCCATTCTGGATAGATAATATACCGGGCATCTACGCCAGATCCGCTAAGCCTCCCTTAACCTCTCCCGCCGCAGCCTCGCGCCATGTTCCCGCTTGCCCGGGCTCTGGCCGCCATCTGTCTCGTGCTCATGCCTGCTCCCGCGCTCGCCGGCGCCTGGCCGCGGGAGCCGGGCGGGGTGTTCTTCGCGCTCAAGAGCGAGTACGAGACCGGATCGGGCGAGTTCCGCACGTCGATCTATGGCGAGCTCGGCCTCACCCGGCGCATCACCCTCGGTTTTCAGGCGAGCGACGGACCGCCTGACCAGGCGAAACAGGAGGAATACGAGTGGCAGCGCGACCATGGCGACGCGCTCGTCCTCATCCCGCCGTCGCGCCGCCGCGTTGGCGGCTTTGTCAATGTCGCGATCGGCCGGCTCGATGCCAGCAACCGCTTCGCTGTCAGCCTCGGCGCCTCGGCTCCGCCCGATGAGTACGGGATGATGATGGAATACCGGATCGAGGCGGCGGCGCATTGGGGACGCGGATTTTCCAGCCGCTGGGGCGACGGATGGACCACGGCGACGGCGAAGGTGATCCATGCCCGCGACGAGGACGAGTTGATCACCGATTTCTTCGGCCTCGTCGGACTGAAGCCCCGCGAAGACTGGATGACGATGCTGTCGCTCGGCCGCTACACCGACGCGACCGGCACGACGTGGAAGGTTTCGCCCGCGATCGGCTACCGGCCGCACCGGCTCCTCTGGGTGGTGCCGACCGTCGCCCACGGGTTCGGCGACGGCGACGGCGAGACCAGTATCGGCCTCGGCCTCTGGTTGAGCTTCTAGAGTGATTTCGAAGCAGGTGGACTCATCTGCTGATCCGGAAATCGCGGATGATCAGCAGATGGAGCGCCCGGATCCGATGCAATCGGACCGGAAAGCGCTCCAGGCTAGTCGCGATCCAGGATCAGATGCGCGATCATCAGCACGACGATCGCGCCAACGATCGCCGCGACGAGGATACCGATGATTCCGGCGGCGGCGAGCGCCGTCACCCCGAGAAGCGCCAGCACGAAGGGCGTGGCCAGCGCCGCGACGACGCCGATGATCATGTAGCGGCCCTTGTCGCGGCCGGTGACCAGCGAGGCGATCAGCCCGGCGAGGAGACCGATCGCCGCGAGGATGGCGATGCCGATCACGCCGAGCGCCTGAAGGAAGGTTTCCATGCGTTTCCCCTGCCCGTCCCGCGTTCAGTCGAAGCTCTTGACCACATCGTACATCACCGGCTCGAAACTCCGGCAGAGCGCGGCCAGTTCGCGGTTTCGCGTTCGCATCTCCGGCGCGCGCAGCATCGCGAGGAAATCCTCCCGCCGCTCCCATTGCGAGTAGTTGGCGATCCGCGTGCGCGCGTCGTTGACGTGCAGCGTCGCGGAGATGAAGCCTCCCCGGTGGCGGACGAAACCCGCCAAGGTCTCCTCCAGGAGGTCAAGCAGATCCTCGCAATTGCCGGGCGAGGTCTCGAAGGTCGTGATCACGGTCTGGACCGTAGTGGCGTGCAAGATCTGTGGCATGGACTCACCTCCCATGCGGGAAGCCTAGCAGAGGCCGCTCGTCTTCGCAGCCCCGCACGAACGGGAGCATGTGGCGCCGGCACGCCCTTGCCGCGGGTTCAGGTCACCGCCTGCTCGCGCAGGAGCGCCCGGTCGATCATGTCGGCGGTTTCCCCGACGCCATAGAGCGCGATGAACCCGCCGAAACGCGGCCCCTGCTCCGCTCCCATCAATACCTGATAGAGGCAGCCGAACCAGGCGCGCAGCGGCTCGAATCCGTGCGCCTTGCCGATGGCGTAGACCTCCGCCTGGAGCGCCTCGGCGTCGGCCGGTGCCTCCCAGCCCCGGAGCAGGTCGCGCAGATCGGCAAGCGCCGCGCGTTCCTTCGCATCCGGCGCCCGGAACGTCCGCGTCGGCTTCACGAAGTCGTTGAAATAGGCGACGGCGTGGCCTGCCGCCGCGTCGAGGCCGGGATGGGTCTCCGGGCTCGCCTCCGGCGCGTAGCGGCGGATGAAGCCCCAGAGCACGGCCTTGTCCTCGGCCGAGGCGACGGAGGCGAGGTTGAGGAGCATCGAGAACGGCACGACCATGTCCGACGCGGGCGGCTCGCCGCCATGGATATGCCAGGCCGGATTGGCGAGACGCTGGGCTGTTTCCTGGCCGGGATAGGCGCGGAGATGGGCGTGATACTCGTCCTCGGCCTTCGGGATCACGTCGAAATGGAGCCGCTTCGCCGTCTTCGGCTTGCCGTACATGAAGTGGCCGAGCGATTCCGGGCTCGCGTAGGTGAGCCATTCCTCCATCGACAGGCCGTTGCCCTTCGACTTCGAGATCTTCT
>CAYMOD010000302.1:0-3138 GCA_964391945.1 uncultured Rhodobacterales bacterium
CGCTCGGCCGAGACCGCGCTGTCGAGATATTCCCAGATCGGCTTCACGAATTCCGACTGGCGCCCGTCGAGGCGGACGACCTCCGTGTTCGGGTGCACGCCGCGAAAGGCTGCGTTGAACACGTCAGCGCGGATGCCCTGCCCGAGCGCCCGGCCGCGGAAACCGTCCCGCCACGCCGTGAAACCGACATGGTCGCCCAGCAGCGACAGGTCATTCACCATACGCGCAGGCGGCGCGCTCGTCGGGCCGAGCGGCGCGCTCGTCGCACAGGCCGCCGTCAGTCCTGCCATGAGGAAAACCCCAGTACTCCAGTATCTCATCTGCCCGAACACTCCGCCTCGAACCGTGGTTCTTCTCTTTGCCGCAGGCTACAGGGTCGGCCGCCGCTTGAGAAGCGCCGCACGGAGCTCGATATTCGTTTTACGTGTATATCCTCGTCGGTATTCTCCCAATGGTAAGGTGGTGGGCAAGAGCGGACCAAGCCCTTGCGTGCATCCGGACAGGTTCCGGCCCGGGAACCGGCTTCGAGACAAGCGGCGTCTCGGAACCATTCGCCGAAATCATTCCGCCTCGGCCATCGGAGCGGGCCTGCAACACCGCTCAGCTCAGAGTCGGTCGAGCGTCGGTTCCGCCGCGCCGATCCAGGCCTGCTGCCACATCGCCCGGGCGCCTTCGGCACCTGCAGAATCGCCCTGCGCTTCACGCGCCTCGGCAAGACCCCAGTAGGCCCAGCCGTTGTCCGGGCTCTCGACCAGCGTCGCGAAGAATTCCTGCTCCGCCCGCTCGGCCTGCCCGTCAGCGAGCAGCGCCGCCGCATAGCTCTGCCGCGCCGGATAGTACCAGAACGGTGGCTCGAGATAGGGAAGCGCCGCCTGCATCTCCGCCGCCCGGCCGAAATGCTCGACCGCCGCATCGGTGTCGCCCGCAGCCATCGCCGCCCGGCCGAGCACCGTCTCCTGCATGATGTCGACGACGGCCGCGCCCGGCATGCCGGGGATCGCGCTCTCCCAATCGGTCGCCGCGTCGAGTGCCGCCAGCGCCTCGGCCTCGGCACGCGCCTCCTCCACCCGGCCGAGCCGCGCCGCCGCCTCGCCCCGGGCATAGAGCCGCGCCGCCTCGACATAGGGAAGCGCGTCCTTCGTCTCGTCCGCGAGGATCGCCTCCAGCACCTCCGCGTCACCGAACTGCACCCGCGCGAACCATGGCGCCGCCTTGATGAGCTGCACCCAGCCCTCGTTGTCCGCCATCTCCATCGGCAGCGCCGCATCAAGGTCGTCAGCCGCCTTCAGCGCCGTCGGCCCGTCGCCGGCCATCTGCGCCGAGGTAAGCACGAAATGCACGTTATGCGGGTAGTAACCGTAGCGGTAGATCACGCTTGCCGCGTCGCCTGCCTCCTCCAGATATTCCTGATCGGCCTTCACCGCCTCGACATTGGCCTCGAGCGAATCCCGGAACCGGCCGATCCGGAACCAGGTATGCGCCGGCATGTGGACGATATGCCCCGCCCCCGGTGCAAGCGAGGCGAGCCGCTCGGCCCCCGGTACCGCCCGCCACGGATCGTCCGAAGCCTCGGTGAGATGGATATGCAGATGGATCGCCAGCACGTTGTCCGGGTTGCGCGCGAGCACGGTCTCGACCCGCTCGAGCGCCTGTGCGGCATCACCCTTCGGCACCTTGCCGTCCGGCTCCCAGTAATCCCAGGGCTGCGCGTCCATGATCGCCTCCGCGGCCAGCGCCTGCACCTGATCGTTCTCTGGGAAGCGGTCGGCCACCTCCTGCATGGCCATACTATAAGCCTTGTCGAGCTCCACCCGGTCCGCCCCCGGCTCGTCCGAATAGCGCGTCCCGAGCGCCTCGATCAGCGCCCGCTCGACCTCGCTCGCGCCACCCGCCTTCTCCGCGGCCATCCGCGCCGCCTCGATGGCGCGGGCGTTGTTCGCCGGGTCCATCGTGTCGTTGATGTTGGGCCCGAGCGCATAGGCTTCGCCCCAGAAACACATCGCGCAATCGGGATCGAGCGCCTGCGCCGCCTGGAAGGCGCGGATCGCCTCGAAATGGTTGAACCCGTCGACGAGGCCCATTCCCTGCTCGAAATAGGGCCGCGCCTCGTCGTTCACGGTGACGTCGAGCGCGTCTGATGCCACCCCGTCGATCAGGGGCGGAGCCGTCGCCGCGCGCTCGCCCGTCGCCGCGTAGGCCTGCGCCGCCGCAAGAAAGAGGCCGCGACGGGTCCCGGTACCGTCGAGCGCGCGCGCCCGGCACAGCGCGCGGTTCATCGCCAGCGGATCGAGCATCCCCGGCGCAGCGCGATCACCATTCTCCGGCGCGACGAACGAGACCGTCGGCAGCGAAGCAAACATGACGGCAAAGGCGGCACTGGCCAGCAACTTGGGTCGCATCAGGTCCTCCCTCGGACCCGCAATCCCATGACACGGCGCCAGGCGGGTCCGCTGGGACGCCGCACGCGCGCGATAATCTCACGAACCACACGATTCGATCAACCCGGATCGCGCGGGCGCCGATGCGCAATGCGGCCTCCCCGAAATCCTGCGCCCCTTGCCGCAAGCCGAGGCGACGACCTAGACTGCAGCGGCGGGGCGCCGGCCGCCCGCCGCGACACGGCTCCTTCGGCGACGCGGCCGCCGGCACCCCCGCTGCGCTCGGAGACCTCCGGACAGATGCCCTTCGACTCGACACCACGCACACGCTCTTCCGATTACGCCGAGCTTTTCCTCCCCAAACTCGTCACCGTCCTGCGCGAGGGTTACGGCGCCGCCGATCTGCGCGCGGACGCGGTGGCGGGTCTCACCGTCGCCATCGTCGCCCTGCCGCTGTCGATGGCGATCGCGGTCGCCTCCGGGGCCTCGCCCGCGCAGGGGCTCACCACCGCCATCATCGGCGGCTTCATCGTCTCGCTCCTCGGCGGCAGCCGGTTCCAGATCGGCGGGCCGGCCGGCGCCTTCATCGTGCTGGTGGCGGCCACCGTCCAGACCCACGGGCCGGAAGGTCTCATCCTCGCCACCATGCTCTCGGGACTGATGCTCGCGGCGCTCGGTTTTCTGCGCCTCGGCACCTATGTGAAGTTCATCCCCTACCCCGTCACCGTCGGCTTCACCGCCGGGATCGCCGTCGTCATCG
>CAYMOD010000303.1:0-3110 GCA_964391945.1 uncultured Rhodobacterales bacterium
AGCACCGCGTTCATCCGCGCCTGGTAGCCGCGGCCGAGGCCGCGGTACCAGCGCACGAGGTCGGCGTCGAAGGCCGCCGTCAGCTGCTCCTTCCCGGGCGCGCAGGACGCGGTCTCGTGCAGGCAATACCAGTCGGGCGGGATGACCTGCTGCTTGAGCCGGTAGGCCCGCCACCAGGCATCCATCTCCTCGAGCTCGGCCATCAGTTCGGCATAGCTGCGCGCCTCGCGCCGGGTGCGCTTGCGGTCGTCCATCATCGTCCTCGTGCTGGGCTGAGGGGTCAGAATGGCGCCGCCGGGTTAGCGTCGGGTTGATGCCCGGCGTCTGCAGGGATCATGCATGAAATATGCATGGCATATGCATCGCCGTTTCGGCCCTCCCGCGATTGGCCCTGCACGGCCGCCCGGTGTCGGGCGGCCGTGCCCTTCACGTTCAATCCTTGAGCACGAAGGTTACCTTCATGTTCACCCGGTAGGCGCTGATCCGGTCGTTCTCGACCGAGATGGTCTGTTCGTTGATCCAGGCACCCTGGACGTTCTGAAGCGTCTTGCAGGCTCGCTCGATGCCTTTCTGGATCGCGTCCTCGAAACTCTCGGTCGAGGTCGAGGTGATCTCGGTCACGCGTGCTACACTCATGGCGCTCCTCCTTTGCTGAGCACTCCCGAGCCTACACGCGAACGCGCCGACTCGCACCCTCGGAGCTGAAAGGCCGCGAGGCAAATTTTCCTCCTTGCATTCCGCACTCCCGCGCCCCATGTTGGCCTTCGCGACGTTACCACATTCGACCACTGGCTCCCTAACCGGCTTCAGTTCCTCGTTTATGCTGACAACGCCGGGCTGCCGCACTCTCGCGGGCAGCAAGACAAGGGGAGACATCACGATGGCCAACGGCACCGTGAAATGGTTCAACGCCACCAAGGGTTTCGGCTTCATCCAGCCCGAGAACGGCCGCAAGGACGTATTCGTCCACGCCACCGCGCTCGAGCGCGCCGGCATCAGCCATCTCGATGACGGCCAGAAGGTCACCTACGACATCGAGGCCGGCCGCGACGGCCGCGAATCCGCGACCAACCTTCAGCTCGCCTGAACCGGCCGGCGCATCCGCGCCGCAAGTTGAATTCGAGGGCGGTGCCGGTCGGCACCGCCCTTTGTCATGCGGGCAGCACCCTCTGCTCGTCTCGCCGGTCTGCGCCAGGCAGAGCCTCCACCACCCGGGCGAAGCGATCAGGCGGAAGCTGCGAAACCTCTCGCGCCACATGAAAAGGGACGGACCACCGGCCCGCCCCGTCCGAAGCGCAGGATCGCCTCACCCTTACTCCGGCGCGCTCCGCGGGTCGGTTCCTGCCGGTGCTTCCGGGTCATCGACCGGTACCGTGCCCGGATCCCCATCCGGCGCGGTGCCGACCGGGCCGTCGCCGTCGGGCGCCATGTCTCCCGCCGGCTGCTCGGGCTGCGCCTGATCCCGGAAGACGTATTCGGGCGCCTGTTCCGCCTGTTCGCGCGTGAGGTTGAGGGTGATTTCCCGACCATCCTGCCCGATCTGGAGTTCGTTCCAGTCGACCGCGATGTTCTTTCCCCCGATGCCGAGGAACCCGCCGACCGACAGGATCGCCGACGTGATCTGCCCGTCCGGCGTGATGATGACGTCCTGGATCCGGCCGATCGTTTCGTCTTGCGGCGACACGACCCCTGTTCCCATCACCCAGTCGCCGCGCAGCTCGTCCGCACCCTGCTCCATCACCACCGCATCGGATGGCGGCGCTGCCGGCTCATCTTCCCGCGCCGTCTCTCCCTCGACGTTCATAGGCTCGTCGGCAGTCAGCGCCGGATCCTCCGCTATCGCAGGGTCCTCGCCGGCCGCAGGCTCCTCGCCTTCCTGCACGACCTCGACATCTGCCTCTTCGGCGGGAATCACTTCGACATTGGCGTCGTCCGCCCCGGTAGCCGCGCCCTCATCCGCTGCCGGCGGCGGCTGCTGGGCCTGCTGCGCGGCCGGGTCTTCGACCGGGGGCTGGGTGTCCTGCGCGTAGCCCGGCATCGCGAGAAGCGGCACAACCAGGGCACTTGTAGCCAACAGCTTACGCATCGTCGTCCTCCTTGTTCTACTCCGGCGGTTCATCCTGCACGTCCCCCTATGCCGGGGACCGTCACGGCCGCTGCAGCCCTACAACGGCGATGTCCGTCTAAAGTTCTGATGGAAGAGGTTTCCCGGCAGGTTCCCGCGCTGGCCCGGACTTCGGGAGCGCACCTTGCCTGGCGGCCATGCCGGAAACCGAACGCGTAAACTCCGCCCTCCGAAGATTCTGGTTCACCGCGCTTTAACCGCGACCGACTTTAACCCGGAACCACGGTTCAACCCGTTTCCAGGAGACAGGCAGCACATGTCCGGACAACTCGGCGTCCTCGAGCGGATTTCGATGTGGATGTGGCGGCAGCGGCATGCGGCCGATCCCGATCTCGGCATCATTCTGGAAGCCGCGACCGGCGAGGCGGTGGATCCGGACGAACTCGCGGAAGCCTACTGGCGGATGTATTACGGCACCTACCGCCCGCGCGATGACTGGCACGCGCTGCCGCGGGAGAAACGGAAGGCTGTCTACCGGACCCGCCTGCACCTGATCACCGCCTATGGCGGGTTCAGCGCCGAGCAGC
Source organism: uncultured Rhodobacterales bacterium (assembly GCA_964391945.1). Lineage (GTDB taxonomy): Bacteria > Pseudomonadota > Alphaproteobacteria > Rhodobacterales > Rhodobacteraceae > Amaricoccus. Next base: position 2,653 of record CAYMOD010000303.1, read on the forward strand.
AGGACCATGTCTCGCAGCGGCGGCCGCCAGCACCAAAGTTCTGACCGGGCATCGCCGGGACTTGCATCCGCCGCAGGGGTGCGGGACGGTCGGGCCACTGCATGGGGAGACCGGCCGATGAAGCTTCTGGACGTCTGGATCAACTGCCCGGACCGCGAGACCGCAGCAGCGATCGCGACTGCGCTGGTCGAACGCCGGCTCGCCGCCTGCGCCAACGCCTACCCCGAGATCGAGAGCGTCTACCGCTGGAAGGGCCAGGTGGAGCGCGCGCACGAGGTGCCGCTCCTCGTCAAGACGCGGCCGGCGCTCTTCGCTGCGGTCGTGGCCGTCGCACGCGCGCTGCATCCGGACGAGACGCCGGCGATCCATGGGGTCGAGGCGGCGGCGGTGACGGAGGATTATCTGACCTGGGTGCACGCCGAGACGACGGTTCCGGATGAGATACAGCAACCCGGACC
>CAYMOD010000304.1:0-3086 GCA_964391945.1 uncultured Rhodobacterales bacterium
TCGGAATGATGATCAGGAAGACATTGGCCGACATGATCGTCGCCGTGAACGCGCCGAGATGCAGCATGGCGGCGCGGCCGGTGAAGACCTGATTGTAGCCCCAGGCCATCGCCACCAAGGCCACGAAGAGGATAAGCATGAGCAGCGTCGGCCGGTCGAGGAGCCGGCTCTTGCAGAGCGCGTCGTAGATCAGCCAGCCGATGGTGAGCGAGGCGGCCGAGATCACGATCGCCTGCCACACCGCGAGATCGGCGCGTGCGGGGTCGATCAGATAAAGCTCGGCGCCGGCCCAGTAGACGATCGCGAGCAGCGCCGCGCCCGAGAGCCAGGTCGCATAGCTCTCCCATTTGAACCAGGTGAGATACTCGGGCATCTGCTCGGGGGCGACGAGGTATTTCCGGATGTGGTAGAAGCCGCCGCCATGGACCTGCCATTCCTCGCCATGCGCGCCGGGCGGCAGATGCGGCACCTTCCGAAGGCCGAGGTCGAGGGCGACGAAATAGAAGGACGAGCCGATCCAGGCGATGGCGGTGATGACATGGAGCCAGCGGACCGCGAAATCCGCCCAGTCCCACATGACGGCGAGTTCGAACATTGTTTCCTCCCGAGGGATCCGGAGCGCAGCCTAGCGGAAGGGTCCGCGTTCCTGTATTCCGCCGATGATTGCAGCAGCTTCAAAAAACCTGGACAAATGGTTCATGTCCTACGTCGAGAGCGTGCGCACTTTCATCCGTGTCTACGAACTCGGCTCGATGTCGGCGGCGGCGCGCGACCAGCGGATCTCGCCCGCCGTCGCCTCGGCGCGGATCTCCCAGCTCGAGGCGCATCTGAGCGTGCGCCTGTTCCAGCGCACGACGCGCACCCTGAAGCCGACCGAGCAGGGCGAGATTTTCTACGGCGGCGCCCGCCGCATCCTCGAGGCGATCGCGGCCGCCGAGGCGGAGGTGACGGATGTGACCGCCAATCCGCGTGGCACCCTCTTCGTCGCGGCACCGCTCGGGGCGGGGCGGCGGCTGATCGCGCCGGAGGTGCCGGCCTTCAAGCGGCACTATCCGCTCGTCGATGTCCGGCTCCGGCTCTCCGACCGGCGGATCGACATCACCGCCGAGGGGCTCGACGGCGTCTTCTTCCTTGGCCTGCCAGAGGATTCGGTGCTGAAGATCCGCAAGATCGCCGACTGCCCGCGGGTGCTCTGCGCCTCGCCCGATTATATCGCGCGGCGCGGGCGGCCCGAGTCGGGTGACGACCTGATTGCCGACAGGCACGACTGCCTCGTGCTGCGCTTTCCCGGCGCGACCGAGTTCCAGTGGCTGCTGGCGACGCCCGAGGGACCGAAACGCTACGCCGTCTCCGGGCCCTTCGAATCGGACGACGGCGACGTGCTGACCGGCTGGGCGCTCGACGGGCATGGCATCGTGCTGAAGCCGGTTTTCGAGGTGGCCGCGCATCTGCGCCGCGGCGCGCTGGTGCCGGTGGCCGAGCGCACGCCGCCGGTGCCGGTGCAGATGGCCTGGCTCTATACCCATCGCCGGCATCAGGACCCGAAGACCCGGCTCTTCATCGACTTCATGGCCAAGCGGGTGCGCGCGAAGATCCTCGGCGGGGAACTGCGCCCGGCCGAAGCGGAGGCGGATCAGCTGCCACGGTAGGTCGAATAGCCGTAGCGCGAAAGAAGGAGCGGCACGTGGTAATGGCTCGCCTCCGTCATGCCGAAGCGGATCGGCACGAGGTCGAGAAAGGCAGGGGCCTCGCTCCCGCCGAGATAGCCGCCGGCATGGAAGACGAGTTCGTAGATCCCCGGCTCGAACTCGGTCTCCGGCAGGATGGGGGAATCGGTGCGGCCGTCCGAATTGGTGCGCAGGCCGCGGATGCGGCGGCGGCTGTCGCCGTCGATGCGGAAAAGCTCGATCTCGAGTCCGGCGGCGGGCCGGCCGCTGCCGAGGTCGAGGACATGGGTGGTGAGATAGCCGGACATCGCTTAACTCCTCAGGCTCCGGTGCCACTATGCCGCCCCGCGCCTCCGGCCGGAACGCCCATGGCCGGGAAAGGAGCTTCAGGAAATCGCGTAAAGCCAAACCGCGCCCGGAGGATTAAGCATCGCCCGATGCTGCGGGGTATGCCGAGGAGGTGGTGATGAACCGATATCCCCGCGACCTGCAGGGGCACGGCGCGACGCCGCCCGATCCGCGCTGGCCCGATGGCGCCCGGATCGCCGTGCAGTTCGTCGTCAATTACGAGGAAGGCGGCGAGAACTGCATCCTTCATGGCGATGAAGCCTCGGAAGCCTTCCTCTCCGAGATCGTCGGCGCCGCGCCATGGCCGGGCCAGCGGCACTGGAACATGGAATCGATCTACGAATACGGCGCCCGCGCCGGGTTCTGGCGGCTCCACCGCATCTTCACCGGGGCAGGCGTGCCGGTCACCGTCTACGGCGTCGCCACCGCCCTCGCCCGCTCGCCTTCGCAGGTGCGCGCGATGCAGGACGCGGGCTGGGAGATCGCGAGCCACGGGCTGAAATGGGTCGAGCATAGGGACATGCCCGAGGAGGAGGAGCGCGCGGCCATCGCCGAAGCCGTCCGCCTCCACGCCGAGGTCACGGGCGAACGGCCCCATGGCTGGTACACCGGCCGCTGCTCGGTCAACACGGTGCGGCTCGCGGCGGAGGAGGGCGGCTTTGCCTATATCGCCGACAGCTACGCCGATGATCTCCCCTACTGGATCAGGGTGGGAGACCGCGACCAGCTGATCGTGCCCTACACGCTCGACGCCAACGACATGCGCTTTGCCACCGCGCAGGGGTTCAACACCGGCGAGCAGTTCTTCACCTATCTCAGGGACAGTTTCGACTGCCTTCATGCCGAGGGCGTTTCGGGCGCGCCGAAGATGCTCTCGATCGGCCTCCACTGCCGGCTGGTCGGGCGGCCCGGCAGGGCGCTCGCGATCCGGCGTTTCATCGACTACGCTAAGGAGCGGGGCGGCGTCTGGTTCGCGACGCGGCTCCAGATTGCCGAGCACTGGGCCCGCGAACATCCGCCACGGCAGGCGCCGCGCCCCTCGGAAATGGACCGTGCCGCCTTCGTCGAAAC
>CAYMOD010000305.1:0-3042 GCA_964391945.1 uncultured Rhodobacterales bacterium
GCGCTTTCCCGCGGTCTGTCGCCCGTGCCCTTCCGAGTTGATCCGGCGGAGTTGGTATATCTCCCTGCCGCGTCACTCGCCCCGATAGGGCTGCACGTACTGGAGCGCCATGTCCCAGGGGAAGAAGATCCAGGTGTCCTGGCTCACCTCGGTGATGAACGTGTCCACCATCGCCCGTCCCTGCGGCTTGGCGTAGACGGTGGCGAAATGCGCCTTCGGGTAGAGCGTCCGCACCAGTTCCAGCGTCTTGCCGGTATCGGCGAGGTCATCGATTACCAGCACGCCGCTGCCGTCGGCGTTCATCACGTCGGGATGCGGCGGTTTGATGACTCGCGGCTCGGCCTGGTCCTGCCAGTCGTAGGACTTTACCGAAATTGTATCGACAACACGGATTCCGAGCTCGCGGCTGACGACCATCGCCGGCGCCATACCGCCGCGGGTGATCGCCACAACCGCCCGCCAGCCGCCATTCTCCGGTCCTTGACCGTCGAGCCGCCAGGCGAGCGCACGGGAATCGCGGTGGATCTGATCCCAGGAGACGTGGAACCCCTTCTCGTGCGGCAGCCGGTCGGACATCGCTCTTCCGTTACGCCTTGTGCCCCGTGACAACGTCGATATCGGGTGCGTCTTCGGCCTTCATGCCGACCACGTGGTAGCCGGCATCGACATGATGGGTCTCGCCGGTCACGCCCGAGGAGAAGTCCGACAGAAGGTAGAGCCCGGCGCGCCCGACATCAGTCTGCGTCACGTTACGTCGCAGGGGCGAGTTCAGTTCGTTCCACTTCAGGATGTAGCGGAAGTCGCCGATCCCCGACGCAGCCAACGTCTTCATCGGCCCGGCCGAAAGTGCGTTCACGCGGATGCCGCGCGGGCCGAGGTCCATCGCCATGTATTTCACGCTCGCCTCGAGGGCCGCCTTGGCGACACCCATGACGTTGTAATGCGGCATCACCTTCTCGGCGCCGTAATAGGTGAGAGTGGCGCAGGAGCCGCCCTCGCCCATCAGCTTCGAAGCGCGCCGGACGCAGGCGGTGAAGGAATAGACCGATACCATCATCGTCTGGGCGAAGTTCGTCGGCGTGGTGTCGACATAGCGGCCACGGAGCTCGTTCTTGTCGGAGAAGCCGATCGCGTGGAGGAGGAAGTCGAGCCGTCCCCACTTCTCCTCGATCGTGGCGAAGGTCGCGTCGAGCGAGGTCTCGTCGTTGACGTCGCAGGGGAGCACGATCTCGGAGCCGAGCGACGCGGCGAGCGGCTGTACCCGGCGCCCCAGCGCCTCGCCCTGGTAGGTGAAGGCGAGTTCCGCCCCCTCCGCCGCCACCGCCTGCGCGATGGCCCAAGCGATGGACCTTTCGTTGGCCACCCCCATGATCAGGCCGCGCCTGCCCGCCATCCAACCCGTCATGATAGATTTCCTTCGCCTGTTTGGTCTTCCTCTAGGCCAAAGCCGGAACAGCTTCAAGAATCCCCGGGTGCGGCGGCTTGCCGACGGGAATCTGCCGGCTCCGGCCCCGCTCTCCTCGGCGGGGCGCGCGCCCGCGCGCCGCCTACTCGTCGGGCGAACCGCTGCCCGAGGGCCGCCGGCGGCCTCTGGTTCCGCCAGTGCGCGGGCTGCCCTGGAACTCCGGCCCGAGGGCATGGGTTGGGTCTGACGAAAGGTACCGGTCCGGGAGCCGCGCGCGCTGCGCCCTGGCGGCGGACAAGGGAGGCGCGGGTGAGCGATTGGTGGCGCGGTGCGGTGGTCTACCAGATCTATCCCCGCTCGTTTCAGGACACGAACGGCGACGGCATCGGCGATCTGCCCGGCATCACGCAGCGGCTCGACCACGTCGCGGGGCTCGGCGTCGACGCGATCTGGCTCTCGCCGGTCTACCCTTCGCCGATGCACGACATGGGGTACGACGTCGCCGACTATACCGGCATCGACCCGCTCTTCGGCACGCTCGATGATTTCGACGCGATGGTGGCGCGGGCCCACGCGCTCGGCCTCAAGGTAATCATCGACCAGGTGCTGTCGCATTCCTCGGACCGTCACGCATGGTTTCAGGAAAGCCGCGCGAGCCGGGACAACCCGAAGGCGGATTGGTACGTCTGGGCCGACCCGCGGCCCGACGGGGCGCCGCCGAACAACTGGCTCTCGGTCTTCGGGGGGTCCGCCTGGGAATGGGAAGCGCGGCGGCGGCAGTATTACCTCCACAATTTCCTCACCACCCAGCCCGACCTCAACTTCCACGAGCCGGCAGTGCAGGAGGCACTGCTCGCTTCGGTCCGCTTCTGGCTCGAGCGCGGCGTCGACGGGTTCCGCCTCGATGTCGTCAATTTCTACGTCCACGACCCCGAGCTACGCGACAACCCAGCCCTCCGGCCGCATTGGGATTGGCCCCTCGTCAACCCCTACGACATGCAGGACCACCGCTGGGACAAGAGCCAGCCCGGTACGCTCGGCTTCATCCGCCGCCTGCGGACGCTGGTCGAGGAGTACGACGCCCGGACCCTCATGGGCGAGATCGGCGACAGCCAGCGCGCAATGGAACTGATGGCCGATTACACCCGCGGGCCGGAGCGGCTCCACAAGGCCTATTCCTTCGAGTTTCTCCGGTCGGGCTTCAGCCCCGAATTCTTCCGCTCGCGGATCGAAGGTTTCTTCGCCGCCGCACCCGACGGCTGGCCGACCTGGTCCTTCTCCAACCACGACACGATCCGCCACGTCACCCGCTGGCAGGACCGCGCCGCCGACCCAAGGGCCCTCGCCCGGCAATGCGCCGCCCTTCTCCTGTCCTTCGAGGGCTCGGTCTGCCTCTATCAGGGCGAGGAACTCGGCTTGCCGGAAGCGGAGCTCGAATTCGAGGAGCTGACCGACCCGCCCGGCATCCGCTTCTGGCCCGACTACCGGGGCCGTGACGGCTGCCGCACGCCAATCCCCTGGGACGCGAGCGATCCCGCCTGCGGCTTCACCACCGGTACGCCATGGTTGCCGATCAAGCCACCGCATCGGGCGCTCAATGTCGCGGCTGCCGAAGCGGACGCGCAGGCGCCGCTTCA
>CAYMOD010000306.1:0-2996 GCA_964391945.1 uncultured Rhodobacterales bacterium
CGTCGTGGAGCTCGCCGAATGCCCGGCCGACCGGCCGGTGGTCTTCTCCGCCCACGGCGTACCGAAGGCGGTGCCCGCCGAGGCCGAGGCGCGGCGCATGGTCTATGTCGACGCGACCTGCCCGCTGGTCTCCAAGGTGCATATCGAGGCGGAGCGCCACCACGCGAACGGGCTCCAGATGGTGATGATCGGCCATGCCGGCCATCCCGAGACCATCGGCACCATGGGCCAGCTGCCGCCGGGCGAGGTGCTGCTCGTCGAGACGGTCGAGGACGTGGCGCATCTCGCGCCGCGCGATCCCGGCAAGCTCGCCTTCATCACCCAGACAACCCTTTCCATCGATGACACCGCCGAGATCGTGGCGGCGCTCCGGGCGCGGTTCCCCGCGATCGTCGGGCCGGGCAAGGAGGACATCTGCTACGCCACCACCAACCGGCAGGAGGCGGTGAAGGCGATGGCGAAGCGGATCGACGCGCTGATCGTCATCGGCGCGCCGAATTCCTCGAACTCGCAACGCCTCGTCGAGGTCGGAAGGCGCGCGGGCTGCCCCTACGCCCAGCTCGTCCAGCGTGCGGGCGACATCGACTGGCGCGCGCTCGCCGGCGCACGCACGATCGGGCTCACCGCCGGGGCCTCGGCGCCCGAGGTGCTGGTCGAGGAGGTGATCGACGCCTTCCGCGCCCGCCACGCGGTAACGGTGGAGACGGTGGAGACCGCGACCGAGCGCGTCTCCTTCAAGGTGCCGCGGGTCCTGCGCGAGCCCGTGGCGTGAGCGAAGGCACCGGCGGGACGGCGCCCCCGCGGGTCGCGCTCTTCGCCTATACCGACGGCGCCTGTTCGGGCAATCCGGGCCCGGGGGGCTGGGGGGTGCTGCTGGTGGCGCGCGAGGGGGGGAAGGTGGTGCGCACGCGCGAACTCTCGGGCGGCGAGCCGGTGACGACCAACAACCGGATGGAACTCACCGCCGCGATCGAGGCGCTCGAGGCGCTGGCGCGGCCGACGACGATCACCGTGGTGACGGATTCTAACTATCTGCGCGACGGCATCACCAAGTGGCTCGCCGGCTGGAAACGCAACGGCTGGAAGACCGCCGGCCGCAAGCCGGTGAAGAACGAGGACCTCTGGCGCCGGCTCGATGACGCGGCAGAGCGCCATGACGTGCACTGGGAATGGGTGCGCGGCCATGCCGGCCATCCGGAGAACGAAGCGGCCGACGCATTGGCCCGGGCGGGGATGCAGCCGTTCAAGCCGAAGAAACCCGCCCGCGCCCCGCAGCCCTGAAGCGGCGGACTTCCGCGCGTTCCGATCACAAGTTTGCCCACGCAGGCGCGCCTGCTGGAACGGCGGCGCGCGTGCCGCGTTCGGGAAGGGCAAGGGCGGGGAATGCCCGTCTGGCGTCTCGTTCCGAGCGGCACCAAGGAGACTGATATGGATACCAAAGTCATCAACGAATATCTCGACCAGTGGCTGCGCGATGCGCATGCCATGGAGGAGCAGGCCGAGACGATGCTGACGAGCCAGGCCGGCCGGATCGAGCATTATCCCGAGCTCAAGGCGAAGATCGAGCAGCATATCCGCGAGACCCAGTCGCAGGCCGAGCGGATTCAGACCTGCCTCGAGCGCCGCGGCACCTCGACCTCGGGCGCCAAGGACATCGCCGGCAAGTTCACCGCGATGATGCAGGGACTGAGCGGCACGGTGATGGCCGACGAAGTCCTGAAGGGGGCGATGGCAAGCTATACCTTCGAGCATTTCGAGATTTCGGCCTATCGCGAACTTGTTGCCGCCGCGGAACTCGCCGGCGACGCCGAGACGAGACAGGTGGCCGAGGCGATCCTGCGCGAGGAACAGGCGATGGCCGACTGGCTCTATGAGCACCTCCCGCAGGTGACGCGCCAGTTCCTCGAGCGCAGTGCGACCGAAGGCACGTCGGCGAAACGCTGAAGCCCTTCCCGGGGCTGTGCCGGCGCGGGCCTCACCCGCGCCGGTTTTTCATGTCACACAGGGACGGCGACCTCGCGCCGTCCGGCCACATGCAGCGATTCGACGAGCGTCCGGGCCCGTTCGCGCCCAGTGTGACGGGCAAGCGCCGTGGCGCGGGCGGCCCCGGCCATCGGATCGCGCAGACGCGCCCCGGCATCGAGGGCAGCGAGCACGTCCTCGGGCCGGTCGGCAACGAGGATGCTTTCGCCGGGCGTGAAATAGGCATCGAGTCCCGCCCAGCGGTCGGTGATCGCCGGCGTCCCGCAGGAAGCGGTCTCGAAGAGGCGCACGCTCGGCGCCCAGCCGGTGCGCACCATGTCAGCCCGCGTCACGTTGAGCGTCCAGCGCATCGCCGAGTAAAAATCCGCATGCTCCGCGGGCGCGAGATGCGTCATCCGCTCGACATTTTCCGGCCAGTCGATGTCGTCCGGGTATTGCGGTCCCGCCACCACGAAGCGCAGATCCGGCCGCCGCCGCGCCGGTTCGATCAGCAGCCGCTCGAGCGCCGGCTGCCGGTCGGCGCCATAGGTGCCGAGATAGCCGAGATCCCAGCGGATCGCCGCACCAGTCGGGTGGTAGAGGTCGGGATCGACCCCGCAGGGAAGCGCCACCGCCCGCCGCGCGCCGAATGCGCGTTCGAGCCGGTCGAGGACGGGCCCAGCGGTAAAGGAGAAATAGCGGTCGAACGCCGGGATCAGCGCGCGGTCGAGATATTCGCACGCGCCCTGCTCGACCGCGGCGAGGGTCACCGGCGTGTCGATATCGTAGAACCCGACCGGCCCGGAGGCGAGATCGAGGACAAGCCGCGCCACCGCCATCCCCTCTGGCACATAGGAGCCGACCACCACCGCATCCGCCGCGGCGATCATACCCCCGAACCGCTCGCAAAGCTGATCGAGCCCGTCGTAGAAATGCAGCGTGCAGAAATCCGGCGCCGGCAGGTCGCGGTTCTCCGCGTACCAGGGCACATCGCGCTCCAGGAAAACCGCCTCGTGGCCAAGCGCACGGAGCCC
>CAYMOD010000307.1:0-1375 GCA_964391945.1 uncultured Rhodobacterales bacterium
GGCGCCCATGTCGCGACGGTGACGGCGACCGACCGCCACGGCCGGGCCTCGGTCGAGCGGATCGTCTTCGAGAGCCGTTCCGAACGGCCGCCACGCTTCTTCCGAACCGACGTCTGGGCGCAGCCGATGAACTGAGCCGGGCAGAGCCCGTTCCCGTTTCCCTTCAGGGTGCTGCCCTGATGCTTTGAACCTGCCGAACCTGCTGTTTCGGGAATTCCGGCTGGACAGGCGGACCCCGAGCCCCGAAGACGGCGGAAACGACCGGGGCACGGGAAGACTGGATGAACGGGACGGTCTGGGTGCGGGATTATGACGCACCGCGCGATCTCGAACGCTGCATGGCGATCTGGGAGGCGGCGTCGGCGGAGGCGCATGGCTTTCTCGGTGCGGCGGCGCTTGCCGCGGATCGGGAGGTGGTACGCGCGGTCTACATGCCGAAGGCGGAGATCCTCGTTGCCGGGACGGGGCTGCGGGTCATGGGATTCGTGGCACTCGTCGGCTCGGAGGGCAGTCACGTCGGCGGGCTCTTCGTGGCGCCGCAAGCGCAGGGGCGTGGCATCGGCCGGTGCCTTGTCAAGGCTGCGGCGGCGCGGCACGGTGCGCTGACGGTCGAGGTCTACACCGCGAACACAGGCGCGCGCGGCTTCTACGGTGCGATGGATTTCCGGGCGACAGGGAGCCGAGCAGAGGACGACCAGGGCCGGCCGCATCCGCTGATCGCGCTGCTGCGCCCGACGGAGGGGTGATGGGGGTGCGCGACTGGCCGGTGGCATTGCCTGGAATGCGGGTGGGAATCCTCGGCGGGTCGTTCGATCCGCCGCATGAAGGGCATCTCCACATCACGCGCCGGGCCTTGACCGCGTTCCGCCTCGACCGGGTCTGGTGGCTGGTCAGCCCCGGCAACCCGCTGAAGGCACGCGGACCAGCGGTGATGGCGCGGCGCCTGGCGGCGGCGCGGAAGATCGCCGCCGACCGGCGGATCGTCGTCAGCAACATCGAGGCGCAACTGGGCACGCGGCTGACCGCCGACATGCTCGACCTTCTGCTGCCGCGCTATCCGGGAGTGCGGTTCGTCTGGCTGATGGGGTCGGACAACCTCGCCACCATCCATCGCTGGGAACGCTGGGAGAGCATCTTCACGCGGATTCCGGTCGGCGTGCTGGCGCGCCCGGGCGAGCAGGTGCGCGCGGGCCTCTCGCCCGCGGCCCGGCGCTTCGCCCGGGCGCGGGTGCGGCCGGAGGCGGCCGTGAGACTGGCCTTGCGGCAGCCCCCGGCCTGGTGCCTGCTCACCGGGCCGATGGTCGGGCATTCCTCGACGGCGCTCCGGGCGCGCGGCCTGTGGGGTGCGAACGGCGTGCGGGGCTGAGCGTCAGGA
>CAYMOD010000307.1:1475-2994 GCA_964391945.1 uncultured Rhodobacterales bacterium
CGGGGCTGAGCGTCAGGATTCGGGCGGGTCGATCCGGCGGTGGCGCACGGCCGCGCCCTTCTCGATCGCCGCCGCGGCCAGACGTTCGACGTCGAGCGTGTGGCGCAGTTCGAGCAGATACTGCAACTCGACCTGGAAGGCATGGCCGTCGGCGGCGGCAACGTCGCAGGCAAGCGCATAGGCGGTCTCGTAGAGCCGCGGCGTCAGCACCCGGCGGACGCGGTCGAACAGGATGTCGATCCCGTCCTCCTGTTCGTAGAGATGGAAGACCGTGCGCGAGACGATCTTGATCCGCCCATGGTCGTAGCCGTCGAAGGCCGGCAGGCTGTCCACCATGCGCGCGATCGACAGCAGCTCGTTCGTCGTGAGGTTCTCGTCGGCGGCCGAGACGCCGACCATCACCGCGACGAGCGCGTCCTGCGGGCTGAAACTGTCGAGAATGGGCGGATCTTGCATGTATACGCTCCGGGACCGGTCGCATCCGGCTATAGGGCGGGGCGGGCGCGCCGGCAAGGAGGGCGGGGCGATTGACCCTGCGCCGGCACGGCTTTACCTCCAACCCGTGCCGGTATCCGGCGCAGAGGTGAAAGGTTTTCGAAATGGACGAGATGCGCAGCGCGGCGATGACGGCGAAGGCCTGGCCCTTCGAGGAGGCGCGCCGGCTGCTGAAACGGGTGGAGAAGGCGCCGCCCGCCTCGGGCATTGTCCTGTTCGAGACCGGCTACGGCCCTTCCGGCCTGCCGCATATCGGCACCTTCGGCGAGGTCGCGCGCACGACGATGGTGCGCCGCGCCTTCGAATTCCTCTCGGGAATGCCGACGAAACTCCTGTGCTTCTCCGACGACATGGACGGGCTGCGGAAGGTGCCGACCAACATCCCGAACCGCGAAGCGGTTTCGGAGGACCTGAACCTGCCCCTCACCCGGGTGCGCGATCCCTTCGGCACGCACGAGAGTTTCGGGCATCACAACAACGCGCGGCTCTGCGCCTTCCTCGACCGGTTGGGCTTCGAATACGAATTTGCCTCCGCGACCGAGTATTACCGCGCGGGACGGTTCGACGCGATGCTCATCCGCGTCCTCGAACGCTTTGACCGGATCATGGAGATCATGCTGCCCTCGCTCCGGGCGGAGCGGCAGGCGACCTATTCGCCCTTCCTGCCGGTGAGCCCGAAAACCGGCCACGTGCTGCAGGTGCCGACCCTCGAGCGCAATCTCGCCAAGGGCACGATCGTCTATGAGGAGCCCGACGGCGAGCGGGTCGAGATCCCCGTCACCGGCGGCAACGTCAAGCTCCAGTGGAAACCCGACTGGGCGATGCGCTGGGCGGCGCTGGGCGTCGATTACGAGATGTACGGCAAGGACCTCATCCCCTCGGCCGAACTCGGGGTCGATCTCTGCCGCGCGATGGGGGAGCGGCCGCCGGAACTGATGGCCTACGAGCTCTTCCTCGACGAGACCGGACAGAAGATCTCGAAGTCGAAGGGCAACGGCCTGTCGATGGAGGAATGGCTCACCTA
>CAYMOD010000308.1:0-2989 GCA_964391945.1 uncultured Rhodobacterales bacterium
AACCTGATCAAGCAGCTCAAGCCCCGCTACAACGTGCTCCTGCGGGATGACAAGAGCTTTCCGAACATCCTGCTGACCGGCGATCACCTGTTCCCGCAGATCAGGAAGCATCGCGGATTGAAGAAGGAGAAGGGCCGGTATTTCGGGCCGTTTGCCTCGGCGGGTTCGGTCAACCGTACGCTCAACCAGTTGCAGAAGGCGTTCCTGCTGCGGTCGTGCTCGGATTCCGTGTTCGAGACCCGGACCCGGCCCTGCCTCCTCTACCAGATCAAGCGCTGCAGCGCGCCCTGTACCGGGCTGATCGATGAGAGGCGCTACGCCGGGCTGGTCGCTGACGCGGCCAACTTTCTCCTCGGCAAGTCCACGAAGGTGCAGGCGCAACTCGCCAGGGAAATGGCCGCGGCCTCCGAGATGCTGGAGTTCGAGCGGGCGGCGGCGCTCCGGGACCGGATCCGGGCGCTGACCAGCGTGCAGGGCAGCCAGACCATCAACCCGCAATCGACCGCCGAGGCCGACGTCGTCGCGCTGCATCAGGAGGGTGGACAGGCCTGTGTCCAGGTCTTCTTCATCCGGGCGAACCAGAACTGGGGAAACCGCGCCTATTTCCCGCGCACGGGCGCCGGCGCCGAGCCCGCCGAGATCCTGTCGGCCTTCCTGGTCCAGTTCTATGCCAACAAGACGCCGCCGCGGCTCGTGCTCCTGTCCCATCCCGTCGACGATCCTGACCTGATCGAGGAGGCGCTGAGCGTGCAGCTTGGGCGCAAGGTCGAACTCGCGGTGCCACAGCGTGGCGAGAAGCTGGGACTCGTCGAACATGCGGCGCGCAACGCGCGGGAGGCGCTTGCGCGGCGAATGGCGGAGACCGCATCGCAGGCGGCGCTGCTCGAGGGTGTCGCCGAGGCGTTCGATCTCGACGGGCGGCCCGAGCGCGTCGAGGTCTATGACAACTCCCACATCCAGGGGGCGAATGCGGTAGGCGCGATGATCGTCGCCGGGCCGGAAGGTTTCCTGAAGTCGCAGTACCGCAAGTTCAACATCCGCGCCGACAGATTCGCGCCGGGCGACGATTTCGGGATGATGCGCGAGGTGCTGGAGCGGCGGTTCTCGCGGCTGGTGAGGGAGGACCCGGACCGGCGCGGCGACACCTGGCCGGATCTCGTGCTGATCGACGGCGGAGCGGGACAGATCTCGGCGGCGCACGAGACGCTTGCGCAGCTCGGGATCGAGGACCTGGCCTTGGTGGGTGTCGCCAAGGGAGTCGACCGCGATGCGGGGAAGGAGGAATTCCACCGGCTGGGCAAGCCCCGGATGACGCTCCCGCACCGGGACCCCGTGCTCTATTTCCTGCAGCGGCTGCGCGACGAGGCGCATCGCTTCGCGATCGGCGCGCACCGCGCCCGGCGGGCGCAGGGGACGCGGGCGACCGCGCTCGACGAGGTGCCAGGCGTGGGAGCGGCGAGAAAGCGCGCGCTCCTTGCGCATTTCGGCTCGGCCAAGGCGGTGACCCGGGCGGGGCTCAACGACCTCAAAGCCGTACCGGGGGTTTCGGATGCGCTGGCCGAAGCCATATATGGCTTCTTTCATGGTGAGAGTTGAGCGGGTAGAAGGCGGGCTGGCGCGGATGCCCGAAGGAAAAGCGATGCGGTGGACGGTGCCGAATATCCTGACGGTTATGCGGCTCCTCGCCGCGCCGGGTGTGGCCCTCGCCTTCGTGGTGTTCGACCGGCCGCTGGCCGACTGGCTCGCGATCGTGCTCTTCGTCACTGCCGCGCTCACCGATTTCTTCGACGGGCATCTGGCGCGGGCCTGGCAGCAGGAGAGCAATTTCGGCCGGATGCTTGATCCGATCGCCGACAAGGCGATGGTGATCATTGCTCTCTCGGTGATCGTCGGCCTGTCGGGGGTGAACCCGCTGATCCTGCTGCCCGTCGCCTTCATCCTCCTGCGGGAGGTGTTCGTGAGCGGCTTGAGGGAGTTCCTCGGTGCGAAGGCGGGGCGGCTGAAGGTCACCTGGCTCGCGAAGTGGAAGACCTTCGTCCAGATGGTGGCAATCCCGATGCTGCTCGTGGCCGATGCGCTCGATTACGGGATGCGGAACGGCGAGCATTGGGTCAGCCTGCGGTTCCACGACTGGGCGGCATGGGTTGCCGGCAATGCCGGGATCGTGCTGATCTGGGTGGCGGGGTTGCTGACGGTGGTGACGGGGTGGGACTACCTCGTGAAGGCGATGCCGTTTCTGAGGGATCACAAGCAATGACACGAACAATGACACGGGCACTCGACCTGCGCTATTTCGCCTGGCTGCGCGAGCGGATCGGCGAGGGGGGCGAGACGGTGGAAACCGGGGCGCCGACGGTGCGGGCCCTCGTCGAGGAACTGCGCGGCCGGGAGGAGCGCTATGCGCTCGCCTTCTCCGATCTCCGTGCGGTGCGGGTGGCGGTGGACCAAGAACTTGCCGATCTCGACGCGCCGATCGGGAAGGCGCGGGAGGTGGCCTTCTTCCCGCCGATGACGGGCGGCTGATGGCGGTCCGCGTCCAGCGTGAGGATTTCGACCTCGGCGTCGAGCTTGCGACGCTCCGGGAAGGGCGCACCGATATCGGGGCGCTGGTGAGTTTCACCGGGCTCGTCCGCGACCTTGACGGCCGTCTCGAAGGGTTCGAACTCGAGCATTATCCGGAGATGACCGCGCGCGCCCTCGAGAAGATCGAGGCCGAGGCGCGGGCGCGCTGGCCGTTGCAGGCGAGCCTCGTCATCCATCGCTACGGGAAGCTCCGGCCGGGGGAGCAGATCATGATGGTGGCGACGGCTTCGGCGCACCGGCAGGCGGCCTTCGCTTCGGCCGAATTCCTGATGGACTATCTCAAGAGCCGGGCGCCGTTCTGGAAGAAGGAGACGACCGCCGGGCGCGCGCGCTGGGTCGATGCCCGCGAGGCGGACGAGGCGGCTCTCGAAAGGTGGTCGGCCGGAGAATAGGGGCGGGCGGGACC
>CAYMOD010000309.1:0-2978 GCA_964391945.1 uncultured Rhodobacterales bacterium
GATGGCAGCGCGCGGCGCACCTCCATCCCGCCGAGGTCGACGGCGCGGGGAATGATCAGCGTCTCGATGGCGTCCACCGTAGTCGGCACGCCAAGAGTTGGGTCAGGGCAAGGGCTCCAGCTCATATCTGTTCTCCTGTTCAGTGCTTCAGCACGTCCTGCCATTCGGGATGGCGCGAAATCTGCGCCTTGGCGAACGGGCAGAGCGGGACGATGGAGCGGCCTTCCGCCCGCGCGTCCTCGACAGCGCGCCGCACGAGGGCCCGTCCAACCGAACGCCCGCGCATCGCATCCGGGACCTCCGTGTGATCAATAATGATCATGGATTCCCCTGCACGCGAATACGTCATCTCGGCTTCGGTGCCAGCGAGCCGGGCGGTGTAGCGCCCCTTGCTCGAGCCCTCCTCTCGCTCGATTGGCAGTTCCTCTGGAGGCGGTATGGTCATGATCTTTCCTCGATCGAGATGGTGCGGCATCGGTCGGCTCACATAGGCCGCGGTTGAAGGGGGATGCCGGGTGCGCATTCGAGAACGCCGCGGTCCCACCGGCCAGGATCGGCGGCGGCCCGGTAGGTGCTCTCGAGGAACGCCATCAGGGCCGCTTCGGGATCCTTCGAGCGCCTCACTGCGTCGTAGGGCAGCAGGAACTCGCCGAGGTTCGTCTCGAAGTAGGCCGCTTCGGGCTCCACGGCGGCATCAGCGAAGCCCGGCGGCGCGGGATAAGCGTAGGAGTAGAAGGCGGGGAAGTCGACGCCCCCGCCACCCGGCCAGAAGCCGGCGGAGGAGACCTCGTGGCTGTAGGCCTCGCGGGTGACGTCGTCGGGCAACCCCGGAACGCCCCCCGGATGCAGCGGAGCCGTGCGCCCCGAGAAACGGGTCACCGCGAGGTCGAAGCTGCCCCAGAAGAGGTGCACCGGACTGACCTTGCCGAGAAAGGACGTCCGGAAGCGCTTCAGCACGCGATCGGCGGAGGCACAGGCACGGAAGAAGCGGGCCACCGCCTCCGCATCGTACGGCCGCTCGGCATGGTCGTCGATGAACGGGATCGGGTTGGACACCTCGTTCGGGCAGCCGTGGAAGTCCGTCGTCGCCCCGAGCTTTCCCAGCAGGTCGGTGAAGCGCGCGTGGAAATCGGCGACCGACATCGGTGCGAGTCCGAAGCGGGCGGTCCTTCCGTCAGTTTCCGTTCCAACCACGGCGTGATCGAGGACGTCTAGCACGACCTCCACCCCCCCGGAGGCGTCGGGCACGACTGATGTCGTGAGGCCGCGCGCATTGACGTAAAGGGTCGCGTACCACGAGTGGTTGACCCAAGGCGTGTGGGCGAGCCGGTACTTGCCCAGGATCTGCGCGTAGAGATACAACGCAGTGCAGGTGTCGCGCCACGGCGCGTAAGGAATTTCAGGCCAAGCAGGTGTCATACTCGTCTTTCGGTCCGCAGCATTGGATTGACTCGCTCTCTAACGCCAACCGACCGCCTTTGAGCCCATTGGTTCTCGCGCCGTTCTTCTACCTCGTCTTCGGAGGTGGAGAGGGCGGCGCCGCCATACCACTTATCGCCGCTTCAATTTCCTCATGGTGCCGATGTCGCAGGCGCCATCAAAGACATTGCAGCGACGGCATCGATGGCGCTCTCGAGGACCAAGCCAAACGCCGCCTCCAAGCGTACGGCGTTGCCTGGACGTGTTGAGAATGAACCGGCGCGGCAGAGCCACGCCGGCGTTGGTATTGCCGCATTGAATCAGCGCACTTCGAGAGCGGCCTGATAGGTCACTGTGGGCGACCACGCAGGGCTGACGGGAGGAAGCGGCTCGGGCGCATGATCCGCAAACATTTCAGATGCATAAGCAATATTGCCGCCGGTCACGGTCAGCTCCGACTCCAGCGACTTGATCTCCTCCTCCGGGACCGAGAAGTAGTCGTCGCTCAGGATCGCGAAATCGGCATACATGCCCTCCATGATCCTGCCCTTCACGTCCTCTTCCTGCGAGAACCATGCGGCGTCGGCGGTGAAGAGACGCAGCGCCTCCTCGCGGCTGAGCTTGTTGTCCTCGGCGAACTGCTGGGTGCCGCCGACGGTCTTGCCCGACACCAGCCAGTAGAGGGACGGCCAGGGATTGTAGCTGCTGACGCGGGTGCCGTCGGTGCCGGCGCCGACGGGAATGCCCATGTCCAGCATCTTGCGGACCGGAGGCGCGTAGGCGGCCGCCTCGGCCCCGTAGCGCTCGATGAAGTATTCGCCGCCGAAGGCCATCCGGTTCTGGATGGCGATGCCGCCGCCCATGGCCTGGATGCGCTTGAGTTCGGCGTCACGGATTGTTTCGGCGTGGTCGATGGCCCAGCGCGGCGCGAAGCGGCCCTGTTCCTCGTTCACCTGCTCGAAAACGTCCATGATGAGTTCGACGCTGTCGCCGTAGGTCGCGTGCTGGCGCAGCGGCCATCCGGCCTCCACCAGCATCGTCGCGATCTCGTGCAGGTCGCCCGCGGGATCCTGCCCCTCGGCCGCGCGCTGCGCCAGATCGGGCGCAGGGGCGAGGAAGTTCTCCCAGTCGCCCACCGCATGAGCCAGAAACTCGCCCGCGCCCTCGAGCTCATAGCCATGTTCCAGATGGGCATCCTGGTTTAGGCCATCCTCGAAATTCGCGATCCAGTCGGCGAAGTCCTGGGCCTCCTCGCCGCCGGTCTGTGCGAACAGGTAGTAGCTGATCCGCAGGGGCAGCCCGTCGTTCGTGGCCACATTGAGCGAGGCGGTGTAGTCCTCGGGGAAGGCGTGCCCGCCGCCGCCGACATCCGAGGTGGAGGTCATGCCCAGACGGTTCATGTCGCGGTAGAAATGCAGCGTGGAGTTGATCTGGTCCTCCTCCGACATCAGTGGCAGCGCGGCGATCGTCTGGTAGAGGATCGCCGGGTTCGGATCGGCGTGGAGGATCGCGCCGCCATCCACGAACTCGATGCGCGAGCCGTCCGGGGCCTGCGTTTC
>CAYMOD010000310.1:0-2967 GCA_964391945.1 uncultured Rhodobacterales bacterium
CAAGCCAGTAGAGAGCCGCGTCCGGATCGGAGCCGCGAACCGACTTGTGGAGCGCAGAGATCAGATTGTAGTGGCCCTCGCCGCTCTTGTCGTAGAGCGCGGCGCGGCGGCTGACGCGCTCCGCCACCGCCTGCGCATCGAGAGGCGGGCCATCGTGATCCGCCACCTGCTCGACAAGATTGAGGAGGGCGCGGCCATCACCATCGGCGAGTTCGACCAGGCGGGCGCGCGCTTCCGGTGTCAGGGCGAGCGCATGGCCGAGTTCGGCCTCGGCCCGGGCGATGAGCTCGTCGAGCGCCGCCTCATCGAGACGCCGCAGCACCAGAACCTGCGCCCGGGAGAGGAGGGCTGCATTGAGCTCGAAGGACGGATTCTCGGTCGTCGCCCCGACGAGGACGATGGTGCCGTCTTCCATGTGCGGCAGGAAACCGTCCTGCTGCGCCTTGTTGAACCGATGGACCTCGTCGACGAAGAGGAGGGTGGCACGGCCGTTGGCGTGGCGGAGCTTCGCGGCCTCGAAGATCTTCTTGAGATCGGCGACCCCGGTGAAGATCGCGCTGATCTGGACGAAGGCAAGATCGGTCTCGGCGGCAAGCAGCCGGGCGATGGTGGTCTTGCCGACGCCGGGCGGCCCCCAGAAGACGACCGACGAGAGGCGCCCGCCCGCGATCATCCGTGACAGCGGACCCTCGGGACCGAGCAGTTGCTCCTGTCCCACCACTTCGGCCAGTCGCTGCGGGCGGAGACGCTCGGCGAGCGGGCGCGGCCCCGAGGGTTTCGGCGGTTCGGGAGCGCGAGGTGAGGCGGCGGGGAGAGAGTCGAAGAGATCGGCCATGCGGCGGGACTATCCTTGAAAAGCAGCGGACAGAAGCGGTCGGAAGGCGGGATTGAGGGCATGGCGGAAATCGCCCAGGCGTGATTCAAGACTGAAGATCTTCTTGTACAAGACTGATATAGAATGATTCTGCTTGAGGCAAATGAATGGTCAATGCCAAGCCCACGCTTCTGGATTCGGGCGGATCAGGCGCTCCGGCCTTCCCCGGCGCGGATCCGGGCGGCGCGGAAGCCCTCGGCGGCAATCCCGGTGCAGAAGTCCGCCCATTCGCATCCGGCGCAGGCGGCGCGAAGCGCGCCGGAGGCAAAGCCCGTCCGCATCCGCGCAACCGTCGTGGCGTCGAGGCTGAACACCTCTCCGGGCGCCACGCACCGGCCGAGGAACGCGGCGATCGCGCATGCCGCCCGCCGGTCGCGATCGAGAACGCCGGACTGGCGGCAATGCGCTCCGTCCTCGGCGAGGAGCGGCGCGCAGATATCGTCCGGGCCGGTGACGACGAGAACCGGAGCTCCGTCGGCAACCCGCGCTGCTACCGCCTCCAGATTGACGGTGAAGGCGGGATTGTAGCCCCTGCCCGCGAAGGTGAGCAGGCACAGGAGATGATGGCCACGAAGCCGGACGGGCGTCATGGCCGGCCGCGTGCCCGCCCCCGCCGCGCGACGACCGCCAGCGCGCCGGCGCCGAGCGCGGATTTCAGCACCGAGCCGAACAGGAACGGTATGACGCCATGCACGATCGCCGATTCGATCCCGATCAGCAGCGAGAGCCAGGCCGCACCAAGACCGAGGCAGAGCGCGTGGGCGATCATCATGGCAACAAAAGCGTGACCAGGCCGGCCGCCGCCCCAGCCACGCTCGACGAGCCAGCCCACGAGCATGGCCACCAACGGGAAGGCGAGCAGGTAGCCGCCCGTCGGCCCAAGAAAATGCGGCAGGCCACCGGCACCACCGGCAAGAACCGGCAGGCCGATCGCTGCCTCACCGAGCCAGGCGAGAACGGTGATGCCGCCGAGGCGCCAGCCGTAGAGCGCGCCGACAAGCGCGACGGCAAAGGTCTGCATGGTCATCGGCACCGGGATCATCGGCACTTCGATCCAGGAGGCGAGCGTCAGGATCAGCGTACCGAGGAAAACCGCGCCAACCTGCCAGGCAAGCGGGCGCTCCCGGAGATCAAGCGGCGCGGCGGCGCTGGCGGAG
This sequence comes from uncultured Rhodobacterales bacterium, assembly GCA_964391945.1. Lineage (GTDB taxonomy): Bacteria > Pseudomonadota > Alphaproteobacteria > Rhodobacterales > Rhodobacteraceae > Amaricoccus. The sequence continues at coordinate 2,032 of CAYMOD010000310.1, forward strand.
CGGAGATCGGGCATCGGAATCCTCTCGGATTGGCCGGATCGCGGGAAGGCTCTCCCATGCGGGCGGGGATCGAGCCTCTCCGTGCGTGGATCCGGGCGGGATGGCAAGCATGCGCCACGAGTGCGGCGCCGGTCCGACCGAAAGTCGGACGGAACAACTGGTTCCGTGGCGACACGGGAAAGCCCCGGACATGCATCCGGGGCTCATGAAGAATGTGGAGCGATCACGCTTCGGCGGCTTCGGCCTCCTCGGCCGCGACACGGGCCTTGTCGCCGGCGCCCTTCGCGTCGGGATCGCGATCGACGAGCTCGACGATCGCCATCGGCGCCATGTCCCCGTAGCGGAAACCCGCCTTCAGCACGCGGGTGTAGCCGCCCTGCCGGTCCTGATAGCGGGGCCCGAGCGTCTCGAAGAGCTTCCTGACCGCCGCGTCCTGTCTGATCTCGGCATGAGCAAGCCGGCGGGCGTGGAGATCGCCGCGCTTGCCGAGGGTGACGAGCTTGTCGACGATGCGTTTCAGTTCCTTGGCCTTCGGCAGGGTCGTCTTGATCTGCTCATGCTCGATCAAAGAGCTGGACATGTTGGCGAACATCGCCCGGCGATGCTCGTGGGTGCGGTTCAGCTTGCGGTAGCCGTGACCGTGACGCATGGGATCACTCCTGTTTTGCTTTGTCCGCCCGGCCTTCGCGTGGGCCGGGCTCCTTGGGGCGAAACCGCCCGGAGAAAGGCGAGGGTTCTAGAACTGATCCTCGTATTTCTTCGCCAGTTCGTCGATGTTCTCGGGCGGCCAGTCCACGAGTTCCATACCGAGATGGAGCCCCATACCCGATAGCACTTCCTTGATCTCGTTCAGCGACTTGCGGCCGAAGTTCGGGGTCCGGAGCATCTCGGCCTCGGTCTTCTGGATCAGGTCGCCGATATAGACGATGTTGTCGT
>CAYMOD010000311.1:0-2938 GCA_964391945.1 uncultured Rhodobacterales bacterium
CGATGGCGGCATCAAGTTCTCCGGCGACTTCGCCAAGGCGATCGCCGCCGGTGCCGATTGCGCGATGATCGGCTCGCTCCTTGCCGGCACCGACGAGGCGCCGGGCGAGATCATCCTCTACCAGGGCCGGAGCTTCAAAGCCTATCGCGGCATGGGATCGGTCGGGGCGATGGCGCGCGGTTCGGCCGATCGCTATTTCCAGAAGGAGGCGAGCGCCGACAAGCTCGTCCCCGAGGGGGTCGAAGGCCAGGTCCCTTACAAGGGCGCGGCCTCCGCCGTGCTCCACCAGCTCGTCGGCGGTCTCCGCGCCGCGATGGGCTATACCGGCCACCCGACGATCGCGTCGATGCGCCGCGGCTGCCGGTTCATCCGGATCACCGGCGCCGGCCTTCGCGAAAGCCACGTGCACGACGTGACCGTCACCCGCGAGGCGCCGAACTATCGCACTGGCTGAAATCCATCCTCATCGGCCAGCACCTGAGCGGACAGCGGCTCGAGCCCGCGCCGGGGGTCGGCGCTCATGCCGATCATCTGGCCGATGCGGGACCGCAGAGGCCGATCCCGCTCACGTCAGCAGGCCGAGCTGGTAGCGGTGACGGAGGATCTCCCTGAACCGTTTGGCAACGAGGAGCGAATCCTTCAGCGCGTCCCGCTCGAGCCGGCCGAGATCGGAGGGATCGATGCGGTCGTCAGGGGTCTCGTGGCGGCGCATCTGGTCGAGACGGTGGCGGAGGCGGAGGCCGAGGAGGGTCATGAAGGCGGCCTCGAGATCGGCGGCGCTGCGCCGGTCGAGGGAGCCCGCCTCGGCGAGGCGGCGGAGACGCGGGAGCGTGCCGGTCTCGGGGAGGCCCGCCTCGAGGGCGAGGCTGCGGATGCCGTGAACGATGGGGAAGATGCCACCCTTCTTGATATCGAGCCGCCCTTCGCTGGTGACGAGGCGGTTGAGGAGGCCAAGCGGGATCTCGAACCGCTCGACGGCGCGGGCGAAGTGGCGGATATAGACGGGGTTGTCGTGGAGGAGGTCACGGAGGCGGGCCCGTGCGCGCGCGAGCAGACGCCCGTCTCCGGCGATCGTGGTCGCGTCGACGAAGATCGCCATGTCCATGAGGCTCTGGCCGCTGGGAGCGTGGACCCAGTCACGGAGATCGGCCATCCAGGCGGCGAGGGGCTTCGCCCAGGCGGGATTGCGGACCATGATCTCGCCCGGGCAGGCCGGAAAGCCACAGGCGATCATCGCTTCGGTGAAGCGGGAGGTGAGCGCCGCGAGGTCGGGAGGCGCGGCTCCGTCGTCGAGGATCAGTCCGTTGTCCTGATCGGTGCGGAGGATCTGCTCGCCCCTTCCCTCGCTGCCCATCAGGATGAGGCAGGAGCGACGGACGAGATCGGGGCCGGCGATCAGGTTCCAGAGCCGGGCCGCGACGCGCGCGTTCAGCTCCGAGGCAAGGCGGGTGACGGTGGTGATGCCGGCCCCGTTCGCGGAGAGCTGGCGGACGAGGGCGACGACCTGCCCGGCGGCGGCGGCGAGGTCTTCGGGATGGCGGGCGCGATCGATGGCGGCGGCGATTGCCTCGGTGCGGCCGCCGAGAGAGGCAAGCACCGCAGCGGCATCGAGAAGACCGACGCGGCGGTCGCCGCGGCGCACGACGAGGTGGCGGATACGACGTTCCGCCATGGTCAGGGCCGCGTCGGCGAGGAGTTCGTCGGCCGCGATCTCGGCGAGTTCGAAACGGGCGATCTCGCCGATCGGGGCGGTGAGCGGCCGGTTCTCGCGGGCAAGCGCGCGCGCGATATCGGCCTCGCTGACGATCCCGACCCGGTTGCCCTCCTCGACGAGGAGGGCGCGGCGCCCGTCCGCCTCCATGCGCAGCGAGGCCTCGCGGATCGTCAGGTCGGGCGGCACTGTGTCGGGCGGGAGCAGGGCGGCGTCGGCGACGCGGGCGGGCATCGCTCCGAGCAGGCCGGACGCGATCCCGCTTTCCGACCAGGCTTGCATCCGTCGCGCGAGGGCGGCGAGGTAATGCCTTGCAAGGCCCGTGTCGGAGGCGGCGAGTTCGAGGAAAGTCGCAACCGGCATCCGCTGGAGGCGGACCGCGTCCCGGACGACGAAATCATGCCGGGCCTCCGGGCCGATCAGCACGCCCGCATCGAAACCGTCACCGGGAAGGCAGAGTTCGATGACGGCGCCGGAGGAGCGGACCTCCACGCTGCCTTCCTCCACCAGCCAGAACCACTCCGGGTGCTCGCCGGCGTGAAGGACGAGACTGCCCGCCGGCAGGGACACGGTTTCGAGAACGGCTGCGACCCGCGCACGATCCATGGGCCCGAGGCTGGAGAAGGGGGGTGGGCAGGGTTCGGTGCTGTCGGGCACGTGTCGTCACCCGAAATGAGAAGGCCCGCTGCGCGGGCGGGAGGCCGCTCCCGAGGGGTCGCCCCGGGAGCGGTTCTTGTCAATGGGCGGAGGCACCCTCGGCGCCGAGGCCGGTCTGCGAGCGCACGTATTGCGCGCCGAACGCCGCCTTCTCCTCGCTCGCGGCCTGCGAGCGGTCGAGCACCGAGAACAGCCAGCTGCCGAGGAAGGCAAGCGGGACCGAGAACAGCGCCGGGTTGTTGTAGGGGAAGATCGCCTGATCGTTGCCGAAGGTGTTGACCCAGACTGCCGGTGACAGGATCACCATCGTCACCGCCGAGATCAGCCCGAGGAAGCCGCCGATCAGCGCGCCCCGGGTCGTGAGATTCGACCAGAACATCGAGAGCACCAGGATCGGGAAGTTCACGCTCGCTGCGACTGCGAAGGCGAGGCCGACCATGAAGGCGACGTTCTGGTTCTCGAAGAGGTAGCCGAGGATGATGGCGATGATGCCGAGGCAGATGGTCGAGATCTTGGAGACGCGGATCACGTCGGCATCCGTCGCCTGCTTCTTCGAGATCACCGAGTAGT
>CAYMOD010000312.1:0-2933 GCA_964391945.1 uncultured Rhodobacterales bacterium
GGTACTGGCCGATGGTCAGGAAATCGACATCCGCCGCGCGCATGTCGTCCATGACCTGCAGCACGCCCTGCCGGTCCTCGCCCAGGCCCACCATGATGCCGGACTTGGTGAACATGGCCGGGTCGAGCTCCTTCACCCGCTGCAGGATCCGCAGCGAATGGAAGTAGCGCGCGCCGGGGCGGACGGTGGGGTAGAGGCCGGGCACCGTCTCGAGGTTGTGGTTGAAGACATCCGGGCGGGCCTCGACCACGGCCTCGAGGCTGCCGGGCTTGGCCTTGAGGAAGTCGGGGACCAGCACCTCGATGGTCGCCTGCGGGGCGCGGTGGCGGATGGCGCGGATGGTCTGGGCGAAATGCGCCGCGCCGCCGTCGTCGAGGTCGTCGCGGTCGACGCTGGTCACGACCACATGGTTGAGGCCGAGGGTGGCGACGGCATGGGCCACGCGGCCCGGCTCGAAGGCGTCGAGGGCGTCGGGGCGGCCGGTGGCCACGTTGCAGAACGAGCAGCCGCGGGTGCAGATCTCGCCCATGATCATCATGGTCGCGTGGCCCTGGGACCAGCACTCGCCGACATTGGGACAGTTCGCTTCCTCGCAGACGGTGACGAGGCGGTTGTTCCGCATGATATCGCGCGTCTTGCGATAACCTTCGCCGGTGGGTGCCTTGACCCGGATCCAGTCGGGCTTGCGCAGGATCGGCGTATCCGGCCGGTGGGCCTTTTCCGGATGACGCTGGGCTCGGTCGCTCAGATCTCGTTCGTGCATGGCTTCCTCGGGACGCGGGACCTTGTTCCTTGTGACGTGCCCGCGCCGTTGACGCAAGACGCATCCCGCCGGCACCATCGTCTGCACCCTTGCCTGATATGGCCCGGCATCGGGCATGAGCCCCGGTCCCCGGCCTCAGTTCCGCGCCTTCTCGATCCAGCGCCCGTCCTCCTGCGCCCAGTAGCGCGCGGCGATGCCGGCGGCCGCCACCGCCTTCCAGTCCGCCCGCGCCGCCCGGAGCGCATCGGCGTCCGCCCCCTCGAAGAGCAGGCAGACCCGCGCGTAACCTGCGGCCTCCCCCGGATCGACCCGCGCCCCGAAGACGAGCATCAGAAGCTTCGCCCCGTTCGGATTCTCGCGTCCGCAGGTGAGCCACACCGGCTGGCGCGCGGCATGGCCCGTCGCCGCACTGCCATGCGGCAGGAAGGCGTCGTCGCGGTAGGACCAGAGCGCCGCGTCGAGCATGGCGAGCGCCGGCTCATGTCCCGCGCGCAGCACCGCCCGCCAGCCCCGCGCGAGCGCCTTCTCGAGGAGGTCGGGCGCCACCTGCTCCACCGGCGTCGCCGTCAGCTGGTAGAACCAGACCTCCGCCACCTTCTCAGGACTCGAACCGGTCCCGGATCAGCCGGTCGAGCGTGCGCACGCCCCAGCCGGTCGCCCCTTTCGGCGCGAAATCGGTGTCGTCCTTGCGATAGGCGACCCCGGCGATGTCGAGATGCACCCAAGGCGTGCCGTTCTTCACGAATCGCTGCAGGAACTGCGCCGCGGTGATCGAACCCGCGTCGCGCCCGCCGACATTGGCGATATCGGCGATGCGGCTCTTGAGCTTCTTGTCATAGGCCGGCCCGAGCGGCATCCGCCACGCCCCCTCGCCTTCCGCCTTCGCGGCCGCGAGCACCCCCTCCGCCAGCCCGTCGTCATTCGCGAAGACGCCGCAATTCTCGTGGCCGAGCGCGATGATGATCGCGCCGGTGAGCGTCGCGAGATCGACCATGCCGGTCGGCTGGAAACGCTCCTGCGCGTACCACATCACATCGGCGAGGACGAGCCGCCCCTCGGCATCGGTGTTGATGACCTCGACCGTGTCGCCCTTCATCGACTTCACCACATCGCCCGGCCGCTGGGCGCGCCCGTCCGGCATGTTCTCGACGATACCGACGATGCCGACGACATTGGCCTTCGCCTTGCGCAGCGCCAGCGCCTTCATGACGCCCGCGACGACGCCGGCGCCGCCCATGTCCATCGTCATCTCCTCCATGCCGCCCGAGGGCTTGATGGAGATGCCGCCGGTGTCGAAGACGACGCCCTTGCCGATCAGGGCGAACGGCGCCTCGTCAGCCCCGCCCTTCCACTGCATGACCGCGACCCGCGCCGGCGTCTCCGAGCCCCGCGCCACCGCGAGCAGCGTGCGCATGCCGAGATCCGCGAGCGCCGCCTCGTCGAGGATCTCGACCTCCACCCCGTGCGATTCGAGGGCCTTCAGCCGCGCGGCGAACTCGATCGTGGTGAGGACGTTCGCAGGCTCGCTGACGAGGTCGCGGGTGAAGAAGACCCCTTCCGCGACCGCCCGCACCGGCGCCACCGCCGCTTCCGCCGTCTCCGGGTCATCCACCATCAGCGTGACGCCGCGATTCGGCGCGGGCTTCTCGGGGTCCTCCTTGCGGTAGTCGCCGAAGGAATAGGCCCTGAGCAGCAGCCCCGCGAGGATGTCCGCCACCCCGTCCCGCCCGCCGAGGAGGACCGTGAGCGGCACCGTGTTGTTGAACTTCGCGATCGCGGAACCCGCGCGCCGCGCCTCCTCCGCGCCCGGTTTCCTCGGCAGCTTGACGACGAGCACGGCCTCCGCCGCAAGGCCCGCCGGGAACGACAGCAGATGCCCCTCCCCCGGCTTCATGCGTCCGAACGCCTCGCTCCCGGCCAGCCGCGCGAGCGCACCGCGCGTGAGCCGGTTCAGCCGCCGCGCGAGCGCCTCCATGCGACCTTCCGGCTCCACGAAAACCGCGATCCGCCCCTCGATCTCGCCGATCCGTCCGGCATCGCTTGCCTCGCAGGTCGTTTCCAGTGGCGCTGTCATCGCGGGCTCCTTACATTCCGGCACTCCATGAGGGGGCGAGTGCTAGCGGCTTTCGCCCGGCTTGACCAGCGGGACCGGAGGCGCGGACGACGCCGG
>CAYMOD010000313.1:0-2906 GCA_964391945.1 uncultured Rhodobacterales bacterium
GCGTCGGCTTCTCGCCCGGCAGCGCCGGCAGCCGGCCGTCGAGGAAGTCGCGGAACGACTGGCCGAGCGCGTCGATGTAACGGCCGTCGCGGTAGACGAAGTACATCGGCACGTCGAGCGCGTAGTCGGCGTAGGCCTCGAAGCTCATGCCGTCCTCGAACACGAAGGGCAGCATGCCGGTGCGGTCCGGGTCGAGGTCGCGCCAGATCCGCGCCCGCCACGACTGCCAGCCGCTGATCTTCCCCTCGAAGAACGGCGAGCAGGCAAAGAGCGCCGTCGCCAGCGGCTGCAGCGCAAGCGAGGTACGGAATTTCGCCACCATGTCGGCCTCGGAGGCGAAGTCGAGATTCACCTGCACCGTGCAGGTCCGGTACATCATCTGCGTGCCGTGGGTGCCGACCTCGCCCATGTAGCGGGTCATCAGCTTGTAGCGGCCCTTCGGCATTACCGGCATCTGGTCGTGCGTCCATCCCGGTGCCGCCCCGAGGCCCATGAAACCCGCGCCGATCTCATCGGCGATCGTCTTCACCTCGCGCAGATGTGCGTTCACCTCGTCGCAGGTCTCGTGGATGGTCTCGAGGGTCGCGCCCGAAAGCTCGAGTTGCCCGCCGGGCTCGAGCGAGACATTGGCCCCGTCCTTCTCCAGCCCGATGAGCGCGCCCGCCTCCTCGACCGGTTTCCAGCCGAAACGATCGCGCAATCCTTCGAGCATCGCCCGGATCGAGCACGGCCCCTCGTAGGGGAGCGGCAGGCGGTTCGCGAGATCGTAGCCGAACTTCTCGTGCTCGGTGCCGATGCGCCAGGCCTCAGGCGGCTTGCAGCCGCTCGCGAGATACTCGGCAAGCTCGACGTGGTTCTCGATCGGCCCACCGCCGGATTGTGGAATGGACATGATGCGGGTGCCTCTCGCCGTTCGGAGTGCGTCCCCTTACGAACCGCCACCGGCTATGGCAAGCGTCCCAGGGTGGCATCCGGCATGCGCACCCAGATCGGGAATCGCCCTGAATGACGGGTGGCGAGCGCGGAATGCAGCGCCTCCTCGTCGATCTCCACCAGCGCCGCGAGCGCGTCGTAGATCGCCTCCGCCCCGCGGGCGCCGACCGGGATGCGCAGCGCGGTGTCCTCCGCCGTCTCGAACTGCCACATCTGTCGCCGGCCATCGGTGATGATATCGACGCGCAGGAGATCGGCGAGATCGACATACCCGCCGCTCCTCGGGCCGAGATAGCCGATCCGCGCCTCCTTGACGGAGACCACCCCCTCCGCCGGCGGCAGGCCGGTCAGCCGCCGCCGCCGCACCGCCACAACCAGCAATCCGCCGCTCGCGAGCCCGACGAGCAGCCCGAAGACGAGGAGATGCAGCGCCCCGCTCCGCCATCCCGTCCAGATGAGCCAGAGGCCGACGATCATCCCCGTCCCCCAGATCAGCGCCTCGCGCCAGGGGCGGATGCGCTCGGCAAGTTCCGGGCGGACGAAACTCATCGCCAGTCACCAAGCACGCTCTGCCAGAGCGTGAGCGCCGCTACCGCCGCCGTGTCAGCCCGAAGGATGCGCGGCCCGAGCGTCACAGGCCGCACGAAGGGAAGCTGCCGGAGCCGCTCCGCCTCCTCCGGCGCGAATCCGCCCTCGGGGCCGATCAGCACCGCCCAGCCGCCCCCCGTCCCGCCCGCCTTCTCCCCGGCCAGCATTTCGGCCGCCGGCCGCGCCGAGAGCCTCTCGTCGCAGAACATCAGCCGCCGCTCGAGGTCCCAGCCATCGAGCACCCGGTCGAGGCGCTCGGGCTCCGCCACGTCCGGTACATGCGTCTCGCCGCACTGCTCCGCCGCCTCGATCGCGATCCGCCGCAGCCGGTCGGGCCGCAGCCGCTCGGCGTTGGTCAGGCGGGTGAATACCGGCCGGATCCGCGCCACGCCGAGTTCCGTCGCCTTCTCGACGATGAAATCCGTCCGCGCCTTCTTCACCGGCGCGAACAGGATCTCGACATCGGGCGGCAGCCGCTGCGGCGCGCTCTCCTCGATCACCCGGAGCCCGAGCCTCCGGCCGCTCCCTTCCACCATGGCGAGCCACTCCCCCTGGCGGCCGTTGAAGACCCGGATCCGCGCGCCCTCCCCGAGGCGCATCACGTTGCCGAGATAATGCGCCTGATCGCGCGCAAGCGTGACCTCCGCGCCTGCGCCGAGCGCCGCCTCGACAAAAAGCCTGACCTTGGCCTCGGGTTCTGCCATAGGGAGTGCTCCCGCATTCTGAGAGGGAGAGACTATGCGAACCGTCGAGGCCGAGGGAAGGGTGGCCGACGCGCCGGCCGCGAACTGGGTGGACCGTTTTGCCCCGGAATGGGCGCGGCCCTGGCTGCGCCTCTCCCGCGCCGACCGGCCGATCGGCACCTGGCTCCTGCTCCTTCCCTGCTGGTGGGGTCTCGCCCTCGCCGTCGCCGCGACCGGTGCACCCTCGCTCCGCGACCTCTGGATCGCCGCTGCCTGCGCCATCGGCGCGTTCCTCATGCGGGGCGCGGGCTGCACCTGGAACGACCTCACCGACCGCGACATCGACGCCGGCGTCGCCCGCACCCGCTCGCGCCCGCTGCCAAGCGGACAGGTCAGCGCGCGGGGCGCTCTCGTCTGGCTGGTGGCACAGTCGCTCCTCGCCTTCCTGATCCTGCTCACCTTCCCGCCCTTCGCGATCGCGCTCGGGGTGGGCTCGCTCGCTCTCGTCGCCATCTACCCGTTCGCGAAACGCTTCACCTGGTGGCCGCAGATCTTCCTCGGCCTTGCCTTCAACTGGGGGGCGCTGCTCGCCTGGGCGGCCCATGCCGGCAGTATCGGACCGGCGCCCGTCCTCCTCTATGTCGCCGGCATCGCCTGGACGTTGATCTATGACACGATCTACGCCCATCAGGACAAGGAGGA
>CAYMOD010000314.1:0-2904 GCA_964391945.1 uncultured Rhodobacterales bacterium
CGCGCTGGGACAACGGCTATGTCTGGATGGTGCTGTTCGTGACGCTCGCCTTCGGTCTGATCGGCTTCGCGGACGATTATGCCAAGGTAACGAAACAGACCCATGCCGGCGTGTCGGGGCGGCTGAGGCTCGCGATAGGGTTTGGCGTGGCGCTGGTGGCGGGGGCCTGGGCAATGTGGCTCCATCCCGCGCCGCTGACCGGGCAGCTCGCCTTCCCGGTGTTCAAGACGTTTCTGCTGGACCTTGGCTGGATCTTCGTGCCTTTCGCGATGCTGGTCATCGTCGGTTCGGCGAATGCGGTGAATCTCACCGACGGGCTCGACGGCCTGGCGATCATGCCGGTGATGATCGCGGCGGCATCGCTCGGCATCATTGCCTATGCGGTCGGGCGGGTGGACTTCACCGAATATCTAGACGTGCATTACGTGCCGGGCACCGGGGAGATCGCGGTCTTCGTCGCGGCGCTCCTCGGCGGGGGGCTCGTGTTCCTCTGGTACAATGCGCCGCCGGCGGCGGTGTTCATGGGGGATACCGGCTCGCTCGCGCTCGGGGGGGCCCTCGGCGCGATCGCCGTGGCGACCAAGCACGAGATCGTGCTGGCGATCATCGGCGGCCTCTTCGTGGTCGAGGCGCTGTCGGTGATCATCCAGGTGCTCTATTTCAAGCGGACGCAGAAGCGGGTGTTCCTGATGGCGCCGATCCACCACCATTTCGAGAAGAAGGGCTGGGCCGAGCCGCAGATCGTGATCCGGTTCTGGATCGTCTCGATCATCCTCGCGCTGGTCGGCCTCGCGACGCTCAAGCTGCGGTAGGGTCATGATTTCTTCGATGCACCGGGCATGCACGGATCATGCACGAACCATATGCATGATGCCGCGATGATCCCGGTCCGCGGCTATGCCGGTGACAGGGTCGCGGTGCTCGGCCTCGGGCGTTCGGGGCTGCCGGCGGTCCGCGCGCTGCGCGAGGGGGGCGCTGAGGTCGTCGCCTGGGATGATGGCGAGGCCGCGCGCGAGGCAGCCGCGGCCGAGGGGATCGCGATCTCCGACCTGCGCGGGGCGGGGGCGCTCGCGGATGCCAAGGCGCTGATCGTCTCGCCAGGGATCCCGCATCTCTACCCCGAGCCGCATCCGGTCGTTGCCGCCGCCTGGGAGGCGGGCGTCGCGGTCGATAACGATGTCGGGCTCTTCTTCCGCTCCTACGCGACCGAGGCCTGGGCGGAGTTCGAGCGCATGCCGCAGGTGGTGGCGATCACCGGCTCCAACGGCAAGTCGACGACGACGGCGCTCGTCACCCATATCCTGCGCGAGGCCGGGCGGCCGGTGCAGATGGGCGGCAACATCGGCCGCGGCGTCCTCGACCTCGCTCCGGCCGAGGACGGGCAGGTGACGGTGCTCGAGCTTTCCTCCTATCAGATCGAGCTTGCCCGCGCGCTCCAGCCCGACATCGCGGTCTTCCTCAATCTCTCGCCCGACCATCTCGACCGGCATGGCGGGATGGGGGGGTATTTCGCGGCGAAGCGGCGGCTCTTCACGCAGGGAGGGCCCGCCCGATCGGTGATCGGCGTCGACGAGAAGGAGGGGCGGTTCCTTGCCAACGCGATGCGCGAGCAGGCGGAGAGCGGCGAGCCGGTGATCCGGGTGGCGACGCGCAAGCTCGGGGATGGCGGCTGGAGCGTCTTCGCGCGCCGGGGTTTCCTCGCCGAGTGGCGGGGCGGGCGGCAGATGGCCTCGATCGACCTCAGGCCGATGCTCGGGCTGCCGGGCGTGCATAACCACCAGAACGCCTGTGCGGCCTATGCGGCGGCGCGCGCGCTCGGCCTCGGGCCGCGGCAGATCGAGCCGGGGCTCGCGAGTTTCGCCGGGCTGCCGCATCGGGCGCAGACGATCGCGACGGTGCGCGGCGTGCGCATCGTCAACGATTCGAAGGCGACGAATGCCGATTCGGCGGCGAAGTCGCTCGGCACTTTCGAGCGCGTGCGCTGGATCGCGGGCGGCGCGCCGAAGGCAGGCGGAATAGAGAGCCTCCGGCCGCTGTTCGGGCGGGTCGCGAAGGCCTACCTGATCGGCGCGGCGGTGGCGGAATTCGCGGCGACCCTCGGCGATGTGCCGCACGAGGTGAGCTTCACGCTCGATGTCGCGGTGGCGCGGGCCTTGGCCGAAGCGGAGGCGGGCGATACCGTGCTGCTCGCGCCCGCCTGCGCGAGTTTCGACCAGTTCACGAGTTTCGAAGCGCGGGGCGAGGCGTTCGAGGCGCTGGTCCGCGCGCATGTCGAAGGGTGAGCCGGGCACGGTGGCGAACGGGTCCTTTCCGGAAGGATCGCCAGAGGCGGTCCCGGCTGTCTGCGAACGGTCCGCCGCGCCTTGGGACCAGGACCGGACGCGCGCCCTCTTCGAGCGGGGGGGGGTAGCTTGAGCGCTTCCATTTTCGGGTCACGGCGGGAAGCGCGGTGCTCGACCTCGGCTGTGGCTCGGGCGCGCCGATCGGGCGCTGGCTGATCGAAACCGGCTACCGCGTGACCGGGTTGGGCGTCGCCGCGGCAATGCTCGTGATCTGCCGGCGGCGCTGCCCGGAAGGGGAATGGATCCGGGTCGACATGCGCAGCCTCGATCCCGGCCGGCGCTTCGGCGGCATCGTCGCCCGGGACAGTTTCTTCCACCTCTTGTCCTCTGACCCGCAGGCGATGTTCCCGATCCTTGCCCGCCATCCCGAACCGGGTGGCGCACACCTCTTCACGAGTGGCCCGGAGGCCGGCGAGGGGGCGGGCGCGGTCGCGGGGATGCCGATCTGCCACGCACAAGCCTTCCGCGGGCTGCGCGGGCGCGATGGCGGCGGGCCTCGTCGTGCGCGTCTTCATCGCCGGGGATTCCGGCCGAGGATTCCGATTGCGCTCGTCCTTCGGTC
>CAYMOD010000315.1:0-2889 GCA_964391945.1 uncultured Rhodobacterales bacterium
CCGATCCCCTCGTAGCGGGGGAAAGCATCCTTCGGCAACATCCGCCGCCCGTCGATCACCAGCGGTGGTGCGGGATGGCCTTCGAGGAGCGCCGGCAGGGCCTCGAACTCGGGCCAGCGCGTCATCAGGAGGATCGCCTCGGCGCCATCGATCGCCGCACCGAGATCGTCACGGAAGGCGATCCGGTCACCGAAGACCTTCTCCGCCTCGTGGCGCGCGATCGGATCATAGGCCGAAACCCGCGCCCCCGCCTCAAGGAGGGCATAGGTGACGGGAAGGGACGGGCTCTCGCGGATGTCGTCGGTGCCGGGCTTGAAGGCCATGCCGAGCACCGCGATGCGCCGGTTGCGCAGATCGGGGAGGTGGCGACGCAGCATCTCCAGCATCCTTGCCGGCTGCGCTTCGTTCACGCGGATCACCGCCTCGAGGAGGTCCATCGCCGAACCCGTCTCACGACCGTAGGCGATCAGCGCCCTCACGTCCTTAGGGAAGCACGAGCCGCCAAAGCCGCAGCCGGCGGCGAGATAGGTGAGCGAGGCTGGGCTCACCCGGGTACCGCCATCGAGGATCGGCGAGAGGCGCTTGTCGAGATGCACGCCCGCCATCGCCTCGACCACGTCAACGCCCGCTTCCGCGCAGAGATTGCCGATCTCGTTCGAGAATGAGATCAGCGTCGCGAGGAGCGAATTCGCGGTGTATTTGATCATTTCCGCGGTACGCGGGGTAGTACGGATTTTGTCGGTATCGGGAAAGACCGCGTAGAGCCGGTCGAGGGCGGCGATCGAGGCCGCGTCGATGCCGCCGAGCACGATGCGGTCGGGCTCCATGAAATCCTTGATAGCCTCGCCCTCGCGCAGGAATTCTGGATTCATGCCGACGCCAAAATCGCGGCCGGCGCGCTTGCCTGATGCCTCCTCGAGGATCGGCAGCACCACGTCTTCGGTGGTGCCGGGGACGACGGTGCTCTTCACCACCACGGTGTGGTGGCCGGGATAGTCCCGGAGCTGCGCACCGATTTCGGCCGCCACCGCGCGGACATACTTGAGATCGATCGCCTCGCCCTCGAAGGGCGTGCCAACCGCGATCAGCGAGATCTCCGCTCCTTGCATGGCCTCGGCGAGGCTTGTCGTGGCCCGGAGGCTGCCGCGTTCGACGTTGCGCTTCAGCATCGTCTCGAGGCCGAGCTCGTAGATCGGCGGGTCGCCGGCGTTGATCCGCGCGACCTTCGCCGCATCGAGGTCGACGCAGGTGACTTCATGTCCCTTCTCGGCAAGACAGACCCCCGAGACGAGCCCCACATAGCCGGTGCCGATGACTGCGACCTTCATCACGATTCCTCCGCCTCGCGGTTCTCGCCGTACCAGATGAGCGCGCGCCTCAAGCCGTCATCGACGCCGACGCTTGGGTCGTAGCCGAACTCGCCCTTCGCCTTGGCGATCACCGGGCAGCGGCGGTTGGGATTGTCGACGAGATAGGCACTGTCCTCGCTCGTCTGACGGACGACGCGTCCCTCGTAGCCCCAGAGTTCGCGGGCGAGGCCGACGACCTTGTCAGCGAGGGTCGCCATCGAGATCTCCGGTGTTTCGATACCGATGTTGTAGGCTTCGCCCGGCCGGCCGCGCACGAGGATCTTGTAATAGCCGATGATCGCGTCGGCGATGTAGCAGAAGGTCCGCGTCGGCGCTCCGTCCGAGAGCATGACGATGTCCCGGCCCGAGAGTACGTCACGGGCGAAGTCGGGCAGGACGCGGCGATCGGTGATCTTGAGGCCGGGCCCGTAATTGTTGAAGGGCCGGGCGACCTTCACCGGCAGTCCGTGGGCTTGGGCGAAATTGACGCAGAGCGTTTCGCCGTAGCGCTTACTCTCGTCATAGCAGGCGCGCGGGCCGGTGCAGGAGACATTGCCACGATAGGTCTCGGACGTGGGGATGTTCTCAGGGCTGGGGTCGCCATAGATCTCCGAGGTCGAGTAGAAGAGGAAACCCTTGAGCGGCCTCTCCTTCGCCTTCTGCCTGAGCGCGTAGTCGAGGAGCCGCCGCAGCCCGTCGACATTGGCGTCCATCGTCTCGATCGGGAACTTGCGGTAATAGATGGGTGAGGCGATCGAGGCGGCGTGGATCACCCAGTCGAAATCGCCCATGTCGTTAGGTAGCTGCGCCGTGATGTCGTGCCGGCGGAGGGTGAGATTCGCATCCCCCTCGATCGCGGTGAGCCAGGCGGGCACGCCGCGGCTGTAATTGTCCCAAACCTCGACAGTGATTGGCTGCGTCGCCCCGGTGCGGTTCCAGTGGAGCGCACCCTGGACGAGGTAATGGCCGAGGAACCCCGCCCCCCCGACGATCAGGAGCCTGCCCCCTTCCATTTCCCGGAACTCGGATTGCAGGTTGCCTGCGATATGTTCGAGATCGGCGGCAGTAACGTCGGCGGCGGTTTTCATCACGTGGTCCTTCAGGCGGGAAAGCGGGCGTCCTGTTCGGCCCGGAGCTTGACGGCAAGCGTGTCGGGGAGCTCGACATCGTCATGGGTGAGCACCCGGTCGCGCGGGATGGCACGCTTCAGCTTCGCGCCTTCGGCGATCCCCATCGGCAGCAGGTTCTCCCGGCGGACGGTGTCGTAATTCTCGCACTGGCCGTAGGTCATGTACCAGCCGAGCCCGTCGAGCGTGGCGCCTGCCTCGAGATTGATCTTGGCGGTGGCAACGACATCGACGACAGGGCCCGCGATCGGCGCGATCGCGCGGTCGCCGAAGAGGACGACGCGGGCAACCGTCAGTGGCACCTCGAAGATCGTCAGGTGATAGGGAACGTAGAAGGAATAAAGCGGCCCCTTCCCGAGCTTGCCGTAATCGAGATAATGCGCCTGGGTCTTCTCATGCGCCTCGGCGAAGAC
>CAYMOD010000316.1:0-2882 GCA_964391945.1 uncultured Rhodobacterales bacterium
GTGGCGGATGAACAGGATGCCGGTGACGATCGACACCGCCGAGAAGAGTCGCAGCCAGAAATGCGGCACCCGGCCGTCGCCACCAGGCTGATCGCCTGCACGATGCCGCCGATGATCAGGATCCAGCCGAGGAACCAGGTCAGCGCCAGCGATGACAGCAGCGGAGTGACGATCGCGACGAGCCCGGCGACGACCAGCAGCGCCGCCTGGATCAGGAAGGGGTCGAGTGCCGGCGCACCGTCTCGCGCACCGCGCCCTCGGCGGCGGAGTCGAAGGCCAGAGGTTCGCTCATTGCACGTGACTCCCGCTGCGCCTGGCAAGCGTGCCGCGCCGCGAGATTAGCGGCGGCGCGCGCCGCGCTGTCAACACCGGATCACGGCGCCGCTCGCGACAGTTCCGCGGCGGCGAATATTGCGCTAGGGGTTTCGGACAGGATCGACCGAGGAGCCGCCGATGCACGTCCAACCCCCCGGGGCGCGGCAGCATGAGGGACGGAGGCAGGACGGCGCGGCTGAGCCGGAGCCCGTCCCGTGGCTCGCGACGCGGCTCTGGCGGTCGTTATCCGGCCTCGGCATGGTGATCGGCGCGCTCTTTCTCGCGGCCTCGCTGACCCCGTCGCTGATCCCGCGCACCTTCCTGCTCCAGGGCGTGCTGGGCGGGATCAGCTTCGCGATCGGCTATGCCGTCGGGACCGGGCTGCTCTGGCTCTGGGAATATCTCGAGCTGCCGATTCCCGGGCGCGGCCTGCGGCGCAACGCGACATGGGCCGCCGCGGCCTTCGCCCTCGTCGTGGTCGCGGCCTTCTCCTGGCGCTCGGCCGGGTGGCAGAACTCGATCCGCGAGCGGATGGAGATACCCCCGGTGGACAGCGGCTACCCGCTTGAGGTGATGGCGATCGCCGCGCTGGTGGCGCTCGTGCTCGTCCTGATCGGGCGGCTTTTCCTCTGGGTGGCGCGGCTGGTGCGCCGCCGGCTGGCGCGGCACGTGCCAGAGCGGATCTCGAAGTTCGTCGGCCTCGTGGTCGCGGTCCTCCTGTTCTGGGGGATCGTCGAGGGCGTGCTGCTGCGCGCCTTCTTCAGCGCGGCAGACGAGCTCTTCGCGGTGCGCGACGCGCTGATGGAGCCCGAGCATCCGGCACCGACCGACCCGCTCGGCACCGGCAGTCCCGAGTCGCTCGTCGACTGGGAGGCGCTCGGGCGCACGGGGCGCAAGTTCGTGGCCTCTGGCCCGACGGCCGACCAGATCTCGGCATTCACCGGCCGTCCGGCGATGAAGCCGCTCAGGATCTACACCGGGCTCAACTCGGCGGAGACCATGGAGGCGCGGGCGGAGCTCGCATTGCAGGAGATGATCAGGGTCGGCGCCTTCGACCGCTCGGTGCTCGTCGTCGCGGTGCCGACCGGCACCGGATGGATGGACCCGGCGGCGTCGGACACCCTCGAATATCTGCACGACGGCGACACCGCGACCGTCGCCGTGCAGTATTCCTATCTGACGAGCTGGATCTCGCTGCTTGTCGAGCCCGGCTTCGCGACCGAGGCCGGCCGGGCGCTGTTCCGCGTCGTTTACGAGCATTGGACTGAGCTGCCACGCGACTCCCGCCCGCGGCTCTACCTGCACGGCCTGTCGCTCGGCGCCTACGGCTCGCAGCAGTCGGTGCGGCTGCATGAGGTGATCGCCGATCCGCCGCAGGGCGCGCTCTGGAGCGGGCCGCCGTTCTCGAGCCCGGTCTGGAGCGGCGCGACGCGCAACCGCAACGAGGGCACGCCTGAGTGGCTGCCCGAGTACGGCGACGGCTCGATCGTGCGCTTCACCAACCAGGAGAACCACCTCGACACCGGCGCGCCGTGGGGGCCGATGCGGATCGTCTTCCTGCAGTACGCAAGCGATCCGATCACCTTCTTCACCCCCGACGCGCTCTGGCGCAAGCCCGACTGGATGAACGCGCCGGTCGGGCCCGACGTATCGCCCGAACTGCGCTGGTATCCGGTCGTGACGCTGCTGCAGCTCGGCCTCGACATGGCGGTCGGACTCGCGGTCCCGATCGGCTACGGCCACTATTTCGCGCCGCAGCATTATGTCGATGCTTGGGTGGCGGTGACCGAGCCCGAGGGCTGGACGCCCGACGAGATCGAGCGCCTGAAGGCGATGGTGGCCGAGTGAGCGCATGGACCGGCAGCGTCGGACGAGAGGGCTGGCGAGCGGGGTACTTGCCTTCGCCGCGGCACTGCTGCTCGCGGGGAGGGTGCGGCCTGGACTGCCCGCCGCCGATCCGGGCGCGGGCGCGCCACGGGTGGCCCCGGGTGGCGCAGACGTTGGCGAGGCTGTCGGGCAGCTCGAACGCGTCCGCAATCTCGCGCATGGTCGTACTCTGGTTCGCCATGTGCAGCGTCTGGTCGTCGATGTAGCGGTACGGGTCGCGCTAGCTCTCCAGCAGCTCGCGGACGTTGTCGTTGCCCCATGTCGGCCAGTGGTGCTGGGCGAACAGCACCTTGGCCTCGTCGCCCCACATCTGCAACGCGGTGTTGAGGTACTTCGACCACGGCAGCGGCTCGCGGATCTTGGCGCCGCGCAAGGAGTGGGTGTTGTGCAGGGTGTGGGTGGCGTCCTCGACGGTCTGGATCGCCTTCATCTCCTCAATGTACCAGAGCATCTCCGCCGGCGCCCCCGAGCCCGGCGCCATCAGGAACTCGTAGGTGATACCAGCCGACGCTGATCGTGCCTCACGAACGGAATTCTCCTTTGAGCCGCGCCGTGATTCACCACGGGAAACGAGCGGGGTTTTCCATGGGCACAGCAATCGAGTTCCGAGGCGCCTTCAACGGCAATGATCTTCGCGGTCTGGCGCGAGCCAGCCGGGATGCCGCGCAGGTGCGGCGCCT
>CAYMOD010000317.1:0-2880 GCA_964391945.1 uncultured Rhodobacterales bacterium
GCGACGCGCCGATCCTCCTCCTCGACGAGGCGACGAGCGCCCTCGACGCCGAGAGCGAGCGCCTCGTTCAGGCCGCGGTCGAACGCCTCGCCGCCAGCCGCACGACGCTGGTGATCGCCCACCGCCTCGCCACGGTGAAGAAGGCCGACCGCATCATCGTCCTTCAGGAAGGCCGCATCGTCGCCGAGGGCACGCACGGCGCCCTCGTCCGCGACGACGGCCTCTATGCCCGCCTCGCCCGGCTCCAGTTCACCGACGGCGCGGCGTGAGCGCAGGGGGCCATCGGTAGCGCCGGAGGATGGCCCTGATCCTGGCGCGCGGGCCAGAACCCCCGGCCTCCGATCTCCTAGGGCGACGTATCGGAGAGTTCCTTTTCCAGCGCCCGCTGGATCGCCCGCCGCTCCCGGCGCGAGCGGATCTGGCGTGCCTCCGCCGTCTCCGGACGGAGCCCCATCCGTCCGTCTTCCCGCAGGATCGTGAAGCGCCGCACTGCCCCGACCGGCAGGTTCTCGGCGCCGTAGATCGCCACCACCAGCACCTCGAAACCGCGGAGCCGATCCGCGGCGTCGGCACGCGCTTGATGCCACTCCTCCGGCTGCGAGCGCAGGGCGTGGTCGATCAGGACCCGGAACGATCCCATGTCGCGAACACTGCCGGGATCGAGCGGTCCCTGCCGCGTCCAGAGGTTGATCTCGGAAGGCGTATCCCATTCCTCGAGTCCGTCGAGTTCGGTCACCGGACATCTCAGCTTCCCGTCCGGCATCTCGAGGTTGAGGACGATCGTCTGAAGATAAACCGGGCCTGTGCTCATGTTGCTGACGAGGCAGCGGGAATCGGCGCCCTGGCCCGAGCCCATGTTGATCAGGATGCCGGCCCGCGTCTGACGCCGGTAGCTCGACACGAAGACCTGGAGATAAGACATCCAGATCGCCAGCATCCCGGCGTTGAGGACGACGTTCAGGACCTCGCTGTTACGGCTGATCCAGTCCAGCATGGAATCTCTCTGCCTCCCGCTGCACGCTAATGCGCGGCGACCTGTAGCCCGATCGCGCCTGCATAGATCGCGAGAAGCAGCACGCTTTCGAGCCCGATGCCGCCCGGCCCCTGCCGTTCGCGCATGACAAGACCGGCGAGCAGCACACCGGTCATCAACAGCGCGACCGTCACCCAGAAGACGTCCTGCGTTCCCACGGCATGATAGAGCGAGCCTTCGCGATAGCCGATGTCGGAGATCGTCAGGAACAGCATGTCGAACGTGTTGCCGCCGATGATGCCGCCGACCGCGAGCGACAGCGCGCCGCGCCGGACCGCCGCGAGCGTGGTGACGAGTTCCGGCATCGAAGTGACGACCGCGGTGCCGAGCGCGCCGACGAGCGAGGCCGAGAGTTCGAACCGGTCGGTGATCGCGCTTGCCGCGCGCGAGATCGTCCAGCCCGCGGCGGCAAGAAAGACGATGAGGACGAGAAAGCCCATGAGCGGCTTTGCCGCGCTCCGATGTGCCTCCTCCGGGTCCTCCGGCTCGTCCCTGCGGGTGGCGGTGGTCGTGACCGGATGCCACATCGGCGCCTCGTGGATGCGCCGCGACCCGGCGAGCCCGACCGCATAGGCAATGACCAGCGCCAGCGAGGCCGGATGCACCGACCAGAGCGTGACCTCCGGCCCGTTGACCGCGACGAGCGGAATCGCGAGCAGGATGATGAGCACCACGGCCTGGAACAGGTTGGCGATGTCTGCCGCCGCATGTTCGAGATTGGCCTTCCGGTGGGTGAGATCGGCGATGGCGAGGAAGGCCGTCTGGGCGGCGATCCCGCCCACCGCATTCGAGAAGGCGAGCGAAGCCTGTCCGTCAAGTGCCGCGGTGAGCGAGACCACCGTCCCCGAGAGCGAGGTCGCCGCCCCGAGCAGCACGCCCCCGATCAGCGCCTCGCCCAATCCGGTGCGGTCGGCGATGGTATCGGCGAGCGCGGTGAGCCGTAGCCCCGCGAAGAAGACGATCGCCGCCGCTACCGCGAAAAGGCCGAGGATCGCCGGCGTCGGCAGTGCCGCGATCATCCCCAGCCACTCCGCGCCCGCTCGCGCAGCCTCTGCTCCTGCGGTTTCATGGCCGCCCAACCTCGGGGCGGTATTCCGGTTCCGCGCGGAGATCGGCAATGCCTCTGGCCGGAAGATCACCGGCGCGCCGCATCACCATCCGCCGGTCACCGAGGCTGGACAAGCACAGATGTTCCTCTATCGTTCACCTGTATCT
Source organism: uncultured Rhodobacterales bacterium (assembly GCA_964391945.1). GTDB lineage: Bacteria > Pseudomonadota > Alphaproteobacteria > Rhodobacterales > Rhodobacteraceae > Amaricoccus. The sequence continues at coordinate 2,249 of CAYMOD010000317.1, forward strand.
CAGGGAGAGAATGGTCTTTATGTTGGCGATGGAGATCACGGCTGCACAAGATTTTGCGCGCTTCACCAACGGGCAGAGCTTCGGCACGGTGCTCGCCGACCCGCCGTGGCGGTTCACCAATCGTACCGGCAAGGTCGCGCCGGAGCACCGCCGCCTCAGCCGCTACCCGACGCTCACCCTCGCGGAGATCTGCGCCATCCCGGTCGCCGATCGTCTCGAGGCGACGGCGCATTGCTATCTCTGGGTGCCGAACGCCCTTCTGCCCGATGGGCTCGCGGTGCTTTCCGCCTGGGGCTTCACCTACAAGTCGAACATCGTCTGGCACAAGATCCGCAAGGACGGCGGCTCGGACGGGCGCGGCGTCGGCTTCTACTTCCGCAACGTCACCGAGATCCTGCTCTTCGGCACCCGCGGCCCGAACGCCCGCACCCTGCCCCCCGGCAGGCGGCAGGTGAATCTCCTCGCCACCCGCAAGCGCGAGCATTCCCGCAAGCCCGACGAACAATACGCCCTGATCGAAAGCTGCAGCCGCGGCCCGTTCATCGAGCTCTTCGGCCGCGGCGTCCGCGCCGGCTGGACCGTCTGGGGCAACCAGGCGAGCGCGGATTACAAACCCGACTGGGCGACCTACG
>CAYMOD010000318.1:0-2870 GCA_964391945.1 uncultured Rhodobacterales bacterium
GGGGCAAGATGCTTGCGCTTGCTGCCCGGGGGGGCGAAGAAGCGATGTCACCGAAACGACATGGTCTGAAGGCGAATGGCGCAGAACTTCCGGCACGCGGAGATCCTCGAACTCGCGCGCGAGGCGGGCAAGGTGACGGTCGAGGAACTCGCCTGCCATTTCAGCGTCACCGCCCAGACCATCCGCCGCGACCTCGCCGAGCTTTGCGACACCGGCCAGCTCACCCGCGTCCACGGGGGCGCGATGATGCCCTCGGGGATCATCGCCATCGGCTACGAGGACCGCCGCGACCTTGCTGCCGGCGAGAAGGAGGAGATCGCCCAGCTCGTCGCGGCGACGATCCCCGACGGGGTCTCGATCTTCATGAATATCGGCACCACCACCGAGGCGGTGGCGCGCGCGCTGCTCAGGCACCGCAACCTGATGGTGATCACCAACAATCTCAACGTCGCCAACATCCTCGCCCAGAGCCCGAATGTCGAGGTGGTGGTGGCGGGCGGCATCCTGCGCCGCGCCGACGGCGCGCTGGTGGGCGACGTGACGGCGGAGTTCATCGGCCAGTTCAAGGTCGATTACGCGATCATCGGCGCGGCGGCGCTCGATCCCGACGGCTCGCTCCTCGACTACGATTTCCGCGAGGTGCGGGTGACGCAGGCGATCATCAAGAATGCGCGCAAATCCTATCTCGTCGCCGACCAGATGAAGTTCAGCCGCGCCGCCCCGGTCCGGATCGCGAGTCTTGCCGATCTCGACGGGTTCTTCACCGACGTGATGCCGCCCAAATCGGTGATCCAGCTCTGTGCCGAGCACGAGGTCTTCATCCGCACCGTCGAGAACGCCGCACTGGGGCGGTCCGCGGCGGCGTCGCGCCGGGGCTGAGCGGTCAGCGCCAGTAGTCGTTGGCGGCGGCGATGGTCTGGAAATGGATGGCGACGACGTGCGAGGCGGCGGTCAGGTTGGCGGCATCGCGGGAATAGGCGCCGCGGAGCGCGTGGAGCACGTCGCGGTCGGGCTGGGTCTCGGTCACGCCGCGCCGCGCGAGGGTGAGCGCGAGGGCGAAACCCTCCGCCGGCGTCTCGGTGACGAGGCTCGGGAGCCAGCTTTCCTCCGCCTCCTGTGCCGTCGCGGGCAGGGTCGCGCCCGCGAGCGCGAGCGAAAGACCAAGAACCATTGCGCGCATGTCGTCCCCCAAGGCTGCTGCGCCTCCAGCCTGCGCCGGCGGTGGCTCGGGTGCAAGCCCGTAGGCGGGAGGAGTACCGCTCAGGGCTTGCCGCAGCCGGGGCGGGCGCCTCGGCATTGGAACCGCTTGGCCGGAATCGCGGCTGTATCGGCGCGCGTCGGGAACGCCAGTGCGGGCTGCCGCCGCCCCTACCATCGCTTCGGGAAATGTGCTCGTGTTCGCAGCAGAGGGCCTGCGGGAGAGATGCGGATGGGGGAAACCATGACCGGCGGCAGGCTTCTGGTCGAATGCCTGCTTCATCAGGAGGTGAGGGCGATCTTCGGCGTGCCGGGGGAGAGCTACCTCGCGGTGCTCGATGCCCTTCACGACGAAGAGGACCGGATCCGCCTCGTGCCGAACCGCCACGAGGGAGGCGCGGCGCTTGCCGCCGCGGCCTGGGGCCAGCTCACCGGCGAGCCCGGCATCGTCTTCGTGAGCCGCGGGCCGGGGGCCGCGAATGCCGCGGTCGGCGTCCATTCGGCCCGGCAGGATTCGGCGCCGATGATCCTCTTCGTCGGCCAGGTCGCCACCGGTTCCCGCGGCCGCGAGGCATTCCAGGAGATCGATATCCGCGCCATGTTCGGCGGGATCGCGAAATGGGCGACCGAGATCGACACGCCCGGACGCATCCCCGAGATCGTCGCCCGCGCCTTCGCCACCGCGATGTCGGGCCGCCCCGGTCCGGTGGTGGTCGCGCTCCCCGAGGACGTGCTGGCCGCCGTGACCGAAGCCGAGCCCGGCCCGAAGGCGCGGGTACCGCGCGCCGCGCCGGCAAGGCGCGATATCGAGGAACTCGCGCGGCTCATGCAGGAGGCCGAGCGCCCGCTGGTAATCGCGGGCGGCAGCGGCTGGTCCGATATCGCGCGCGCCGATCTCCGCGCCTTTGCCGAGAGCAACGCGCTCCCCGTCCTCACCGCCTTCCGCCGCCAGGATCTCCTCGACAGCGACAGCCCGAGCTATGCGGGCGACGCGGGCCTCGGCAAGCTCGACGCGGTGCGGGCGCTGATGGACGAGGCGGATCTCGTCCTCGCTCTCGGGCTGCGGTTCAGCGAGAACGTGACCGACGGCTATTGCCGGTTCGCGGTGCCGAAGATGGCCCCCGTCCTCATCCATGCCCATGGATCGGATGCCGAGCTCAACAAGATCTACACCGCCGACCTGCCGATCCATGCCGCCCCCGACCATCTCATGGCGGCGCTGCGGCATCTGCGCATCGACGGGCGCGAGCGCTGGGTCAAGCGGACGCGGGCGGCGCGCGCGGCGTATCTCGCCCGGAACGACGCCCTGCCGGAGCCGCCCGGCCGGCTCGACATGCGCGCGGTGATCGCCCATCTCGCCAAGGCGCTGCCGGCGGATGCGATCGTCACCAATGGCGCCGGCAATTTCGCGATCTGGCCGAACCGGCACCTGTCGTTCCGCGCAGGGCAGCGGCTGGTCGCGCCGCAATCGGGCACGATGGGCTACGGCCTGCCGGCGGGGATCGCGGCGCGCATCGCCTTCCCCGAACGCTGCGTCGTCACCTTCACCGGCGACGGCGACCTGCAGATGGTGGCGGGCGAGCTTGCCACCGCGAGACAGGCCGAAGCCTGCCCGGTGATCCTGCTCCTCAACAACGCGAGCTACGGGACGATCCGCATGCATCAGGAGCGGC
>CAYMOD010000319.1:0-2868 GCA_964391945.1 uncultured Rhodobacterales bacterium
GTCGAGTATTTCGCCGACTACACCGCCGCCTTCGAGGCGTTCAAGGGCGGCGCCTATACCTTCCGCACCGAGTTCTCCTCGATCGAATGGGCGACCGGCTACAATTTCCCGGCCCTCGACCGCGGCTGGGTGGTGAAGGAAAGCCTCCCCGACGGCAGGCCGAACGGCACGCAGGGGTTCTTCTTCAACCTGCGCCGGCCGGTCTTCGAGGACATCCGCGTGCGCCAGGCGCTTGGGCTGATGTACAATTTCGAATGGGCGAACGAGACGCTCTTCTACGGTCTTTACGAGCGCACCGACAGTTTCTGGGAGAACAGCCACCTCCAGGCCGAGGGGCTGCCGGGCGAAGCGGAGCTCGAACTCCTCGAACCGCTCCGGGACCAGCTCCGGCCGGAGGTATTCACCGAACCCGCCTTCACCCCGCCGTCCTCTCCTCCTTCCCGGGCCCTCGACCGCCGGGCGCTGCGCGAGGCGGCGCGGCTCCTCGACGAGGCGGGCTGGGAGCTTCAGGGCAGCGTCCGGCGCAACGCCGACGGCCAGCCCCTCCGGATCGAGATCCTGAACGATTCTCCCTCCTTCGACCGCATCATCAATCCCTATATCGAGAACCTGCGCCGGCTCGGCGTCGATGCGGTCTACACCCGCGTCGACAGCGCGCAGGCGACCGAGCGGGAGAAGTCCTTCGAGTTCGACATCATCACCCGGCGCTACGTGATGTCGCTCACCCCGGGATCGGAACTGCGCTCGATGTTCGGGAGCCGCGCCGCCGGGATCCCCGACGCGCTCAACATCATGGGCGTCGCCGATCCGGCCGTGGACGTGCTGATCCGGGAGGTGGAAGCCGCGGAGACACGCGACAAGCTCGAGACGGCGGTGCGCGCCCTCGACCGGGTGCTGCGGAGCCTGCATATCTGGATCCCGCAGTGGTACAACCCCACCCATAACATCGCCTATCTCGATGTCTACCGGCGGCCGGAACAGGGCCTTCCACCCTACGCAATGGGCGAGGTCGACTTCTGGTGGTACGACGCCGAGCGGGCGGCGGAACTGCGCGCCGCCGGCGCGTTCTGACGCGGGACCACTCCAGAAGATGGGCGCCTATATCCTCCGCAGGCTGCTGCTGATCGTTCCAACGCTCTTCGGGATCCTGCTCATCAACTTCATCCTCGTGCAGTTCATGCCGGGCGGACCGATCGAACAGGTCATCGCCCGCATCGAGGGCGAGGCCGGCGCGCTTGACCGTATTGCCGGTACCGGCGACGCGGGTGGTGGCGGCGGGGGCGGCGAGTACCGCGGTGCCCAAGGCCTGCCACCCGGTTTCATCGAGGATCTCGAACGGCAGTTCGGCTTCGACAAGCCCGCGCACGAGCGTTTCCTGATCATGCTCGGCAACTATCTGACCTTCGATTTCGGCGAGAGCTATTTCCGATCGATCAGCGTCTTCGACCTCATCCTCGAGAAGATGCCGGTCTCGATCTCGCTCGGGCTGTGGACGACGCTCCTCGCCTATGCGATCTCGATCCCGCTCGGCATTCGCAAGGCGATCCACGACGGCTCGCGTTTCGATACGATGACGAGCGGCGTCGTCATCGTCGCCTTCGCGATTCCGTCCTTCCTGTTCGCAATCATGCTGCTCGTACTCTTCGCGGGAGGGTCGTATTTCCGGATCTTCCCGCTTCGCGGCATCGTCTCCGACAACTGGGCAGACCTGCCGCTCCACATGCAGATCCTCGACTATTTCTGGCACATGGCGCTGCCGGTACTCGCCTCCACCATCGGCGCCTTCGCGACGCTGACGCTGCTCACCAAGAATTCCTTCCTCGACGAGATCAAGAAACAATATGTGATGACGGCGCGGGCAAAGGGCCTCACCGAGCGGCGGGTGCTCTACGGCCATGTCTTCCGCAACGCGATGCTGATCATCATCGCCGGGTTCCCGGCCGTCTTCATCGCGGTCTTCTTCACGGGATCGCTCATCATCGAGACGATCTTCTCCCTCGACGGCCTCGGGCGGCTTGCCTACGAGAGCGCGATCCAGCGCGACTATCCGGTGGTGTTCGGGACGCTCTACATGTTCGGCCTGCTCGGCCTTCTCGTCGGGCTGATCTCGGACCTCTGCTATGTCTGGGTCGATCCCCGGATCGATTTCGAGAGCCGCGAGACATGATGCGGCTCTCCCCCCTCGGCCGGCGGCGCTGGGCGAATTTCAGGGCGAACCGGCGGGCGTTCTGGTCGCTCTGGATCTTCCTTGTCCTCTTCATCGTCACGCTCTTCGCTGAGTTCGTCGCCAACGACCGGCCGCTCGCGGTGCATTTCAACGGCGAGTGGCGTTTCCCGATCTTCAAGTTCTACTCCGAGGCGGATTTCGGCGGCGAATTCCACACCGAAGCCGAATACAACGCCCCCGAGGTGCAATGCCTGATCGCGACCGGCGGGCATGAGGAATGCCTCTACGATCCCGAGGCGGTGCAGGAGGAGGCAGAGACCTCGGGCACCGTGCTGGGCGAGGCGATCGAGCCCGGCTGGACGCTCTGGCCACCGGTTCCCTATTCCTACAACACCATCAACTACGGCGTGAGCACCGCGCCCTCGCCGCCGGATGCGAACCACTGGCTCGGTACTGACGACCAGACCCGCGACGTCGTTGCCCGCGTCATCTACGGGTTCCGCATCTCCGTCCTCTTCGCCCTCGTCGTCGCCGGCATTTCGTCGGTGATCGGGATCAGCGCCGGCGCGGTCCAGGGGTATTTTGGCGGCTGGGTCGACCTCTTCTACCAGCGCATCGTCGAGATCTGGTCGAATTTGCCGAGCCTCTACATCATCATCATCCTCTCGGCGATCTTCACGATGAACTTCTGGCTGCTGACA
>CAYMOD010000320.1:0-2867 GCA_964391945.1 uncultured Rhodobacterales bacterium
AAGCTGGTCTCGTTCTCGCCATGTCGACACTCTCCTCGCTCCGACAGAAAGTGTCGGGGCCATGGCGATCGAAGCCTTCGCGCCGCCGATGCAAAGCTTCCGGCGCGGTCGCGACTTCGCCGCCTGGCTTGGCCTCGTGCCTCGGCAGAACTCGACCGGCGGCAAGCAGATCCTGGGAAGAACATCGAAGATGGGCCAGCGCGACATTCGTAGGCTGCTCATAATCGGCGCCATGGCCGTGGTCCGCTGGGCGGCCCGCAACGGCGCGCCCGAGGAGTCCTGGCTGGAGCGCATGCTGGCGCGCAAGCCTCGCATGCTGGTCGCCATCGCGCTCGCCAACAAGATGGCGCGGTCCGTCTGGGCCATGCTGACGAAGAAGGAGAACTATCGGGATCCGGTTGCGGCAGCGACCTGATCGGCCAGCCGGAACCGGTACGTCGGGGATGTGAGGAGGTCAGAGAACAGTAAGGGTAAACGATCGGCAGATCGGGATCGGGAAAACCACTTGGATTCAAAGAGCCGCGAGCTCGCAAGGGTGATGTGGACCTGATCCGCGCATCTCCATACCGGCCCGCGGCCATGTTCAGCGCCGCACTTGGAGGCCTGACACATGACCGCACCCGATCACATGCTCCGAACTGTCCTCAACCGACTTGCATCACCGGGGGCATCCACACATGAATCCAGCGCCTTCCCGTCCTTCGCGTGACAACGCCAGCCTTCGAACCGGCCGAGTACGTGCGGCCAGTTCGTCTCGCACTCGAAGGTGCTGGCCAGGTCACGCACCACCGGTGACTCGCGCGCCTCGGCGGCACACGCTGATGCGCGGCCAACCCCGAGGTTAGGAAGCGGCCAGGGACGCGCCGGTGTTGAAGAAGTCGTGCGACTCCTGGCCGATGGCGAGGCCGAGTGGCACTCCCCCGACGTTCTCGCCCGCGTTGCGTGGCATGCCGTCGAAGCGCCAGTGTACCCCGAGGTAGATGCGACTGACTGAGTTCTCCCATACCGGCTCAGCGAAGGACACGAACGTCTTCTCCAAGCGCGTCCGCACCGAGCCGTCCGGGTCGGCGGAGATGCCATTAAGCTCGTCGGAAACGAACGTAAACTCTTCGTTTGGGATTGAAGTGCCGCTCCCTTCTTCGAAATCAAGCACCTCCTGAAGCGTGATCGGCCCTTGGACGCCGTTGAGGCCGAGACGCAGGGCCTGCATCAGCGCTGCGCCGAAGGTGGCGTGCCCGGAAGGGTAGGCCGGGAAAGGCGGCGAGAATGTTCCGGGCGCGCCGTTGGTCTGGGGCACGCCGAGCGGCGCCCAGAATACGTCCCCGTGGGGAGCCGCCTCCGCTCGGATCCCCACGACGGGGCGCCAGAGGTTCTGTTCGTACTTGTAGTGCCAAGCGTCGATGCCGGCGTCGGCCAGCGCAACGTTGATTACCGCAAAGAGCTCGGCCAATCGCGCGCGACTGATGTTTCGGTCGCGCACGATTTCGCGGGTGATCTGGTTGTAGAGCCGCGGCGGAACACCGAGGTTGTTGGCGCCATCGTACCCCCAGTAGACGCCGATACGCTCCTGGTCGGCGGTGCGGGGGCCGCGTACGACCGACCCGAAGTCGCGCACCTCCTCGAAGTCGGCACGGTAGGCGGCGTTCGAGAGGAAGTTGGGCGCATTGGCCCTGCCTGGGAAGTCGGCGAGCGGCTGATGGCAGGCGTTAAGGAACCGGGTGACATTTCCCCAGACCGGGCCGAGCCGCGGCTGGCCAGGCTCATAGGGGTCGGCGCGGTGCTCGCCGTGGCCGAGGTTGGGAAGCTGCGGGCCGGTGACCATTGTGTCCGACCCGTCGTTGGCGCGGTGCAAGAGGAGCATATCAGCGACCAGCTCTCCCTGCTCGAACGCACTCGGATTGACTTGCCCGATGGCGCTGTCGACAAAATCGACAGATGCGGGATAGAGTGCCCTGAGCGAGGCCGCCGCGGCGCCGGCGATGATGTCGTCCACGTCGCCCATGAGCGGAGTGGTGATGCCGTGCGCGACCCTCTTCTTGTTGAGGTAGGCCGCTGCGGGGTTGTTTCGCAGGGCGATGGCGTCGTGAATGGCAAGATGCACGATCGCCATCGCGCGCGCGGTGCGAATCGGACCGGGCTGCTGGCCATTCGGGAAGCCGCGGGTGAAGTCCCGCCGCGACACCTCAAGCAGAATCGAGTTCCAGAAAAGAACGGAGTTCATGGCTATACGTCCTCTATCTAACTCGGTGGTCTGGGCAGAAAAACACATCTGTTTTTTCTTTTCATTCCGGTTGCGAACTGCGCCGGCGCCGTGGGTCCGGGTGGGGAAGAGGGACATGGTGGGCCTCCTCAGGATGGGGCGCCCGGGCTTGGGACGCGCGAGGCGGGCTAGACTTGCCTGAGTCCCGTGAGGCGGCCGTGAGAGTAGCGTGACAACCGGACGTCGGGCCGGCGGGTGCGCGCGAATTAACGCCGCGTTAACGCGCTGCTCCTTTCATGACCATGCTCGGAGAAAACGGTGGCCTCGCTGATCCCCAGCGAGCGAGGAGAACCATCATGCAAAGTGCTTGCGGGCTCCGCAGGGCTCCTGATCGTGGGCAAGGCCGAGCCGCGGGCTCGGGCCAGGCGACCACGTCCTGATCCCGACACGCGTCCGGCACCGGGTCGCGTGGACCGACCCTGCGCGGTTTGGTCGAGAAGACCCCGATGCCGATCTGCTGATGGATATGGAGGTGGGCGGCCTGACCGAGGCGGGCTACGGCAAGAAGAGCCCCAAGCGACTGGTCCAGCGCAACGGGTATCGCGACCGGGTGGTAGCGTCCAGACTCTTTCGCACTTTCGCTCATGCGATGGCGGCTCCGCAGGCT
>CAYMOD010000321.1:0-2860 GCA_964391945.1 uncultured Rhodobacterales bacterium
TATGCATGGCCGAGCCCGGCTCGTCCTGCATCGGCTTTGCCATGAAGGTGGCGAAACAGTCGTTGCGGAGCGCCGCCTCGCGGATCATGCGCTTGAAGAAGAAGACCTGATCGGCGAGGTGCACGGGATCGCCATGGAAGAGGTTGATCTCGACCTGGCCCGCGCCGCTCTCCTGGATGATGGTGTCGATCTCGAAACCCTGGGCCTCGGCGAATTCGTAGATATCGTCGATCACCTTGCCGTATTCGTCGACGGCGGACATCGAATAGGCCTGCCGCCCGGCCATCTGACGGCCGGTGCGGCCCAAAGGCGGCTCGATCGGCTCGTTCGGATTGAGGTTCGGCTTGATGAGATAGAATTCCATCTCCGGAGCGATGACCGGCATCCAGCCTTCGGCCTTGTAGAGCGCGACCACCCGCTTCAGCACGTTGCGGGGTGCCAGCTCGACCGGGTTGCCGGAGAGATCGACGCAGTCGTGGATGATCTGGAGTGTTGCGTCCTCTGCCCATGGCGCCGCGGTGGCGGCATTCCAGTCCGGCACGAGCACCATGTCGCTCTCGGTCCACTGCTCCTCGATCGGCATCGAGACCCAGTCGCCGGAGATCGTCTGGTAGAAGATCGAGATCGGCAGATAGAGCCGGTCTCCCTTGGCGAATTTTGTGGCCGGCATCGCCTTGCCGCGCGAGATGCCGGCGATGTCGGCGGTGACGCACTCGACTTCCTCGATGCGGCGACCGGCGAGCCAGTCCCTGAAGGCCTGCGGCAAGCGGTCAGTGAAGTCGGTAGGCGTCAAGGGGGCCATGTCCATATCCTCAGAGACGGCCCACGGCCACCGGAACGGCGCCGGCATTCATCGCGAGAAGACAGAGCCAGTTGTACGCGACATGCGCGGCAGCGAGCGCCGTGACCTCGGCATGATCGTAGGGCGGCGCGACTTCGACAAGATCCATACCGACGAGGTCGAGGCCCCGGAGCCCGCGCACGAGTTCGAGCGCCTGCCAGGAGGCAAGGCCACCCGGCACCGGCGTGCCGGTTCCCGGTGCGAAGGCCGGATCGAGCATGTCGATGTCGAAAGAAACGTAGACCGGCGCCTCCCTGACCCGGTCGCGGATGATCTCGATCACCCGCGCCACGCCCTCGCGGTGGACGAAAGGCGCGGTGAGCACGTCGAGTCCCATGGTCTCGTCGTGGAAGGTGCGGATACCCACCTGCACCGATCGGTCCGCATCGACCAGTCCCTCGCGGATCGCCCTTCCCATCATCGTGCCGTGGTCGATCCGGCCCGGATCGTCCGGCCAGAGGTCGCCGTGCGCGTCGAACTGCACGAGGGCGAGCGGGCCATAGCGGGCGGCATGCGCGCGGATCAGCGGCCAGGCGGTGAAGTGATCACCCCCGAGTGCGAGGAGTTTCGTGCCGCTCGCGAGCACCTCGGCCGCCGCCGCCTCGATCGCCGGGGCGACGGTCTCCGGGTGGTGCGGGTCGAGCATTGCATCGCCCCGGTCGACGATCGCGAGCGCGGTGAGGAGGTCGAAGCCGAAGGGGAAGGCCTTGAGTTCGGCAAGCTGGACGGCAGCCGCGCGGATCGCCCGGGGCCCGAACCGGGCGCCGGGACGGTAGGTGACCGCGGCGTCATAGGGAAACCCCATCACCGCGACGTCGACGCCCGAAAGATCGCGCGTGTAGCGCCGACGCAGGAACGAGACCGCACCGCCGTAGGTCATCTCCGACCAGTGTTCGCGGTAGGTCTCCGCGCGAAAGGCACTGTCGCCGTTGTTCGGGGTCTCATCCATCTTTCCGTCTCCGCATCTGCCAGCCTGCGATTCCGATCCCGAGCGCCACGATCGCGATGACAATGGTGGCGAGTGCGTTGACGTCGGGACTGACGCCGAGCCGCACCCTGGAAAAGATCACCATCGGCAGGGTCGAGGCGCCGGGGCCGGTCACGAAACTCGCCACCACCAGATCGTCGAGCGACAATGTGAAGGCAAGGAGCCATCCTGCAACCAGTGCAGGCGCGATCATCGGCAGGGTGATGTCGAAGAAGACACGGACGGGGCGCGCACCGAGGTCCATCGCCGCCTCCTCGAGGCTCGTGTCGGTGCCGGCAAGCCGCGACTGCACGACGACGGCGACGAAAGCCATGCAGAAGGTGACATGCGCGATGATCACCGTCGTTAGCCCCCGCCCCGCCGGCCAGCCGACGAGTTGCTCCATCGAGACGAAGAGGAGGAGGAGCGAGAGGCCGGTAATCACCTCCGGCATGACGAGCGGCGCCGTCACCATCCCCGAAAGCAGCGCCCGCGACCGGAACCGGCCGAAGCGCATCAGCACGAAGGCGACGAGCGTGCCGAGGACGACGGCGATACTCGCCGCCGCCACCGCGATCTGCAGGCTGATCCAGGCGGCACGGAGGATCTGCGGGTCACGCAGAAGCTCGCCATACCAGCGCGTCGAGAAGCCGCCCCAGACGGTGACGAGCCGGCTCGCGTTGAAGGAATAGATCACGAGCGACAGGATCGGCGCGTAGAGGAAGACGAAGCCGAGCACGGCGACCACGGTCGTGAAGCCGATCCTGCGCATCAGCGTCCGGCCTCGAGTCGCTCGCCGAGCGTGCGCAGGACCATGATCGGCACCACGACCGCGAGGAGCATGGCGATGGCGACCGCCGCGGCCACCGGCCAGTCGCGGTTGGCGAAGAACTCGTTCCAGAGCACGCGGCCGATCATCAGCGTGTCCGGCCCGCCGAGGAGCTCGGGGATGACGAATTCGCCGATTGCGGGGATGAAGACCAGCATGAAACCGGCAACGATGCCGGGAAGCGTGAGCGGCAGCGTCACCCTGAGAAACGTCGTGAGAGGAC
>CAYMOD010000322.1:0-2858 GCA_964391945.1 uncultured Rhodobacterales bacterium
CCGGCGACATGAAGGAGAAGGTCGATCCCTACATGCAGCCGCTCTACGACGCGCTCAACGACTTCCTGCCGGGGCGCCAGATCCAGAAGATGATGGAGGAGCGGCAGATCGAGATCGCGCCGCTTGCCTTCATGCGTGGGCGGACGCTTGCGAATGCCTTCGTCGTCCTCGACGAGGCGCAGAACGCCACCACCATGCAGATGAAGATGTTCCTCACCCGCCTCGGCGAGGGGAGCCGCATGGCGGTCACCGGCGACATGACCCAGATCGACCTGCCCCGGGGCATGGCCTCGGGCCTTGTCGAGGCCGAGCGCATCCTCCGCGACGTGCCGGGCATCGGATTCGCCCGATTCGGCCCCGAGGACGTGGTGCGCCATGCGCTGGTGGCGAAGATCATCCGCGCCTACGAGAGCAAGACCGGCCATGCCTGAGCCGGCGCCGGATGCCGGGGAGGCGGGCGGGAACCACGTTCCGCCTGTCGAGGTCGTGCTGGAAGATCCGCGCTGGGAGGCGGCCGGGCTCGCGGCGATCGCGGAGCGGGCGGCGCAGGCGCTGCTCGCGGAACTCGGGATCGCGGCGGAGGACTGCGAGATCAGCCTGCTCGGCACCGATGACGCGCGGATCGCGAGGCTCAATGCGGGCTTCCGCGGCAGGGACGCGCCCACCAACGTGCTCTCCTGGCCGGCTTTCGAGCTCGATTCTCCGGGGCTGTTGCCCGCAGGGGAGGAGCGGCCGGTCTTCCTGGGCGACATTGCCCTCGCCTACGACACCTGCGCGGGGGAGGCGCAGGCCGCGGGCCTATCGCTTCACGATCATGCGGCACATCTATGCGTGCATGGCATCCTGCATCTGCTCGGATTCGACCACGAGATCGACGCCGATGCGGAGCGGATGCAGGCTGTCGAGGTGAAAGCCCTTGCGTCGCTGGGGATCCCGGACCCATATTGGCGGTGATGGCGTCTGCGTCGGCGCCGGCATTCGGATAGGAGCTATGGGCGAGAGCCACGACGGGTCGTCTCCCGCAGCGCAGCGCGCGCAGTTCGAGATGGAACCCGACAGTCCCGGACGGGGCTTTCTGAGCCGATTATTCGGCTGGGACTCAAGCGAGGACGACGAACTGGACGAACCGTTCCAAGGAGCAGTCGTGAAACCTGGAAACGGCGCCCGAAACGGGGTCGATATCGGCGAAGGCCTGATGGTCGACATCGGCAAGCTTGTCGGCCTGACGATCACCGATGTCGCGGTGCCGCGCGCCGATATCATCGCGATCGCCGCTGATTCGGATCTGCCGACGGTGGTGAGGGCCTTCCGCGAGAGCGAGAATTCCCGGCTGCCGGTCTTCGAGGAGACCCTCGACCGGCCGATCGGCCTCGTGCATTTCAAGGATCTGGCGCTCCGCTACGGCTTCAGTGCGCCGACGGCGGCCTTCGATCTCCGTTCGCTGGTACGGCCGCTCCTCTACGTCCCGCATTCGATGCCGCTCGGCACGCTGCTGACCAAGATGCAATCGACGCGCACGCATATGGCGCTCGTGATCGACGAATATGGCGGCGTCGACGGGCTGGTCACCATCGAGGATATCCTCGAGGAGATCGTCGGCGAGATCGACGACGAACACGATCACGACGAGGGGCGCCTCTGGAGCCGGGATCCTTCCGGCGGCTTCATTCTCAACGCGCGGCTCGACGTCGACGATCTCGAACGGGAGATCGGCATCGCGCTCGATGTGCCCGCCCTCACCGAGGACGTGGACACGGTGGGTGGCCTCGTGGCGCAACTCGCCGGGCGGGTTCCCGAGCGTGGCGAGGTGGTGTTTCACCCCGCGGGTCACGATTTCGAAGTGATCGAGGCTGACGCCCGGCGCATCAAGCGCCTGCGCCTGCGCCTCGCGGGCAGCCGGGGCGCGGCAGACCACGCCTCCGAGTAACCTGGTGGACCGGCTGGCGCGGCGAGCGGCATCTCCCGGTATTTTCGTGCGGATCCCGCTCGCCCTCGCGGCGGGCGGGGCGCTTGCGTTATCCCAGCCGCCGGTCTCCTTCCCCTGGGTCGTTTTTCTTTTGCTGCCGGTCTGCCTCTGGCTCATGGCGGGGGCGCGCCGCCCGGCCGGCGCTGCCGGTTACGGATGGCTCGCCGGCGCGGGCTATTTCTCGGCGACGCTGTTCTGGATCGTCGAGCCGTTCCAGGTCGATCCCGATCTGCATGGCTGGCTCGCACCCTTCGCGCTCGTCGGCATGGGGGGCGGGCTTGCGCTGTTCTGGGCGGTGGCCTTCGGGGCCGCCCGCGCGCTGCCGCTCTCCGGCCTCAGGCGCGCCCTCGCCTTCGCGGCGCTGATGGCGGCGGCGGAGGTGGCGCGGTCCTTCGTGCTGACGGGGTTTCCCTGGGCGCTCCTCGGCTATGCCTGGGTCGAGACACCGGTGATCCAGCTCACCGCCCTCGTCGGAGTCGGGGGCTTGAGTTTCCTCACCTTGCTGGCGGCGCTCCTGCCGGCGGCGGGGCTGCCGCGGGTCGGGCGGCCGGGCGCGGCGGTGCTGGTCGCCGTGCTCGTCGCGGTGTCCTGGTTCTGGGGGGCCGCGCGCGAGGCGTCGCCGGTGCCGGCGCGCGCCGGGCCCTACATCGTGCGCATCGTCCAGCCGAACGCGCCGCAGCACCTGAAATGGCAGCCGGAGATGCAGGCGCTCTTCTACGAGCGGCACCTGCGGATGACGGCGGCCGAGGGCGCGCACGGCCCCCCCGATGTCGTCGTCTGGTCGGAGACGGCGGTGCCCTTCGTCCTCGGTTATGCCGAGGATTACCAGCGCCAGATCGCCGCGGCCGCGGGCGGTGCGCCGGTGATTCTCGGCATGATGCGCGCCGAGACC
>CAYMOD010000323.1:0-2856 GCA_964391945.1 uncultured Rhodobacterales bacterium
GGCCTCTCATTCCGGCAGGCTGCGGCTCGCCTTGATCTGCTCCCAGGCCCAGACCACCTCGGCGAGGCGGGCTTCGTCGTCGCGGCGGCCGCCGTTCATGTCGGGATGCAGATCCTTGACGAGCATCTTGTACTGCTTGCGGATCTCGGCCTTGGTCATCATGTCGCGCGCGTCGAGAATGTCGAGCGCCCGGCGTTCGGTCGGTGGCAGCCGCCGCTCCGGCCGCTGCGGTGCTTGCGCCTCGCGGCCGGGGTTGAGGGTTCCTTTCTCGCCGAGGAGTTCCATCGGGTCGTCGAGGCCGAACCGCGCCCAGGCGCGGCCCTCGGCGTGGGGCCAGTGGCCGGAGCCGTCGACGGCGTCGCGGAAGGGCCGGGTCGGGCGCTCCCAGACCCGGTCGGCGGCGAACTGGCGCTCCAGCTCCTCGTCGGAGCAGCCCTGGAAGAAGTTCCAGCGCTGGTTGTACTCCCGCACATGGTCGAGGCAGAACCACCAGTACTCGTCGAGGAGGTCGGGCGATTTCGGAGCGCGGAACTTGCCGGGCTTGCCGCAGCCCGGCTTGTCGCATTTGCGCGAGGATGTCTCCACCGCGCCCGACATGCCGCGCCCGCGCGCGCGGCGGCGCTTGTCCGCGGAGACGGAAATGTCGAAGTCGAAGGGCGAGCGACGCTGCATGGACGTGCGGGACCTCAGGCTTGCGAGTTGAGCGACGTAGTTTAGTGTCTGGTGCCGGAGAGCCAAGATGCCGGCGGCAGGGAAAGATGAATGTGATGGCGGGAATGGCCGAGCGGATCCGCGCGAAACTCGAGACGGCGTTCGCGCCCGACCGGCTCGAGGTATTCGATGAGAGCGAACAGCATCGTGGCCATGCCGGCTGGCGCGAGGGCGGCGAGACCCATTTCCGCGTCGTCATGCGCGCAGGCAGCCTCGGGGCGATGAACCGGATCGAGCGGAGCCGCGCGGTGCATCGGGTGCTGGCCGAGGATCTGGCGGAACGGGTGCATGCCCTTCAACTCGATCTTGGCGGCAGCGAAGGCTGAGAACTCAGGACCTGTCGCCCGGCTCGTGCCGGGGGACGGGGCGCAGGGGCGGCATCGCGGAAGGCGTGTTCTCGGAAAGTCTTGAGGGGGACGGTGGTTTTGCGGAACCGGCGCCCGGGGGCGGCGCTGCGGAAGGCGTGCCCCTGAACGGCCCGGTGCGGGGCGATTCGCCCCGGACGAAGGGACCGGTCGGCGGGCGATTGCGCTCCGCCACCGGTGCGACCGGCGCGAAAGCTTCGGCGCGTTCCGCCGTTTCCTCGCGGTCGTGCGGGCGCGCGAGCAGGGGCTCGCCCGTGCGACCGCTGCGGTCCTGCGCAGACTGGCGCGGGCGGCGGAAGATCATCATCGTCGCCTCGACGACCGCGCCGCGGCGCAGCCAGCCGGAGGGGCCTTCCGCCGCCAGCGACTCGGCGCGGACGTATTCCCACCCCTGCCGCGCCTCGGCGTTGATCGCGTCGGTGAGGGTGGCGGCGAAGAGCTCCGGCGTCGAGTTCACGCCCTTGATCTTCCTGAGCCGCCTGGGGGCGGGCACCACGCGGTATTCGTATTCCATCGGCACCTCCCGCCGCCAGGGCGTTTTCAGCGAAAGTGGATAGCACTTTCGGGGTTCGAAAGCGCGACCATTCCATAACATGGCGCATATCCGGCGAACCGGCATTCGCCGC
The DNA here is from genome assembly GCA_964391945.1 of uncultured Rhodobacterales bacterium. Taxonomy (GTDB): domain Bacteria; phylum Pseudomonadota; class Alphaproteobacteria; order Rhodobacterales; family Rhodobacteraceae; genus Amaricoccus. The sequence continues at coordinate 1,703 of CAYMOD010000323.1, forward strand.
GCATGCCTTATCCGAGGCCGAGCTTCGCCCGCACGATCTCGTTGACCGCCTGCGGGTTGGCGCGGCCGCCGGTCGCCTTCATCACCTGGCCGACGAACCAGCCGGCGAGCGAGGGCTTGGCGCGCGCCTTCTCGACCTGGGCGGGGTTGGCGGCGATCACCTCGTCCACGGCCTTCCCGATCGCGCCGAGGTCGGTCACCTGTTTGAGGCCGCGCTCCTCGACGATCCTTGCGGGGTCGCCGCCCTCGGTCCAGAGGATCTCGAACACGTCCTTGGCGATCTTGCCGGAGATGTCGCCCGTCGCGATCAGGTCGATGAGAGCACCGAGCTGGCCGGGCGCGATCGGGCTTTCCTCGATGCCGTGGCCTTCCTTGTTGAGCCGGCCGAAGAGTTCGTTGATCACCCAGTTCGCGGCCTGCTTGCCGTCGCGGCCCCGGGCGACCGCCTCGAAATACTCGGCCGAGAGGGTCTCGGCGGTGAGCACGCCCGCGTCGTATTCGGTCATGCCGTATTCGGTCACGAACCGGGCCTTCTTCTCGTCGGGAAGCTCGGGGAGGCTTTCGGCGATGCGGGCGATCCACTCCTCCCCGAGTTCGAGCGGCAGCAGGTCGGGATCGGGGAAATAGCGGTAGTCGTGCGCCTCCTCCTTGGAGCGCATCGAGCGGGTCTCGCCCCGGTTCGGGTCGTAGAGGCGGGTTTCCTGCTCGATCGCGCCGCCGTCCTCGAGGATGGCGATCTGGCGCCGCGCCTCGGCCTCGATCGCCTGCATGATGAATCGCATCGAGTTGAGATTCTTGATCTCGCAGCGGGTGCCGAGTTCGGTGGAGCCCCGGGGCCGGACCGAGACGTTGACGTCGGCACGCAAGCTCCCCTCCTGCATGTTGCCGTCGCAGGTATCGAGATAGCGCATGATCTGGCGGAGCTTGCGCACGAATTCCGCCGCCTCCTCGGGCCCGCGGATGTCGGGGCGGGAGACGATCTCCATCAGCGCGACGCCGGTGCGGTTGAGATCGACGAGGCTGCGCGTCGGGTCGAGGTCGTGGATCTGCTTGCCCGCGTCCTGTTCCAGATGGATGCGCTCGATCCGTACGCGGCGGGCGATGCCGGGCTCCATGTCGACGAGGACGTCGCCCTCGCCGACGATCGGATGGTAG
>CAYMOD010000324.1:0-2853 GCA_964391945.1 uncultured Rhodobacterales bacterium
CAGGCTTCAAGTTTGGCAGCTCCCCTGAAGATCAGGACCTGATCCGCAGGTTATATTTCGGCCACTCGCCTGTGGAGGCGGTTGCACCTGCATCCATGGCACAAGATTTTAATCGATCAAACGATCACTTGAGAGAGATATATTTGCGTCCGGGACGGATGCCATATAATTTTCGATTGTTGCAGGCAGCGAACCGGATGATCAAGGCTCAAAACTTCATTAACCGAAGACGCACATCGTTTACGAGTATCGCGGCGGTGTATCGGGTTCGTCTTGTGAGGCCGTAATTTGCATGTCAGTTTTCATGTCATCGTTTGTAGCGAATCATTTGGAACGGAATTCGATGATTGCCCGATCTTTTGTAACGGCTCTGGCCGTCCTGATTCCTTGCGCTGCCTCGGCCCAGGACAGCTTCGAGCTCAGCTTCGGCGGCCGTCTGGCCTCGGACTACATCTCCGATGGCGAATCGCTCTCGGGCGGCAAGCCGGTCCTGCAGGGCTATGCGGAGGCCGAGCGCGGCCTGTTCTTTGGCGGAATCTGGGGCTCGACGCTCGATGACGACGGGAACGACCTCGAGCTGGAGCTCGCCGTTGGCATCCGGCCGGAATTCGGCGATCTCGATGTTTCGCTGAGCTATGTCCGCACCCTTTATGATGACTCCGGCGATTGCTGCGGCGAGGTGATCCTGTTCGCCGAACACCCGCTCTCGGACGAGATCACGGCTGGCACCGGCATCTCCTACGATCCCGATAATGACGAATTCTGGCTGGAGGTCGTCAACGACTACGCCTTCGACGAGGCCTGGAGCGTCAGCGGCGCAGTCGGTACCGATTTCGGCACCGAGGACGATGAGGATGGAAACGTGATCACCTGGGACCTGGGCGTGACGCGGGCCTTCTCCGAGGCGTTCTACGGCGACCTTCGTTATCACGACTCCAATATCGGCGCGGCGAGGCTGGTCGTGGCACTCGGGTTCGACTTCTAGCTGCCGAGACGCCGCCCATGGTCGCCGGAGATCGGGAAGGTCGCGCGCTCGACGGCCTGCGCCAGCGGCTCCTCGCGCTCCGGGCAGGGCTGGAGCTTGCCGTCGCTCCTCCCCGGACCGGATCCCACGGCCCTGGCCTCCCACCGGGGCGGCCCGCCTCCACCGATGCGGGGCAGCGCGTTCTGCGGCAACTCCTCTCGCGGCATTCGGACGGGCTTGTCGCGCCCGGGGCCTGGGTGCTGAGGCGGAGCGCATCGGGACAGCCGCTCGTGATGGGCCCGGAGGCCGGCTTCACCGCCTCTCTCGCCTATACGCCACACCTTTTTGCTGCTGCGGTTGCCCGCGATCGCCAGCTTGGTGTCGATCTCGAGCCGGACTGCCCGGTGCCGGAGGCCGACCTCCCGCTCCACCTGCTTTCCCCTGCCGAACAGGCGATCGTCGCGGACGCGCCCGAGGCCTTTCTCGTGATCTGGACCCTCAAGGAAGCCCTCGCCAAGGAACGCGGAGAGGGCCTGCTCGCGGACTGCCGCATAATCGATGCCGCGCCTTATGCCCTGGCGGCACCGTTTGCTCTGGTTCCGCGGGCGGACGGGGGGATTGCCTGTCACGCCCGCTTCCGGTCAGGCGACGAGACCTATCGCCTCGCGCTGGCGCTGGGTCCGCTCCGCCGATAGGGACGGAGCAGACGCGCGCCGGCCGGCCGGGCGTGCAGGATTGCCGCACCAGTATGTTTCCGGCAGCGGCGTTTCCCCCTTCATCAGGAAACTGCCCGCCTCGATCGTGACGCCGTCGCCCACCACCGTCCCGTAATGGACAAAGGCCCGCACGCCCAGTGTAACCCCGCTGCCGATGAGGATGCGATCGGACTTGAACGTGCCTTCCTCCAGCGAATGCGGCTGGATCGAGGTTCCCATGTTCAGCGTGCAGTTGTCGCCGATCGCTATCAACGTCCGCTCGACGATGCCGCAGCCGTCGTCGAACAGGTTGCGCCCCACCTTCACGCCGAGGCTGCGCCAGGCGAGCGACGCGAACGGCGTTCCGTAAAGCGGCCGCAGCAGCTCATTGGCCATGAGCTTCCAGTAGCGTTCGTGCCTCCAGAAATACCGGTCGTAGATCGAACAGAACTGCGGTCGCAGGCGCCCGAAGCCCCAGGAGGCCCGCTCCCAGATTATGGCCCATCCGATTGCGAACGCCAGCATCGCCATGATCCCGAGCGCCATCCAGAATGGAGTAGTAAAGCCCAGTCCGAACCAGAGCAGGTGGCCGAGTACCGCCAGGCTCGCGAAGAGCCCGTAGCGGGAGGCAAGGAACAGGCCCATCGTCCCGATGTTGCTCCGGTTCTTGAGCCGCAGACGCTCGGCAAGGACCTCGGGCTGTTTCAGCGCGTCGAACCGGTGGTCGCGCGACACCGAGCGCGGGATCGGAAAGACCGGCGCGCCGAGGATGCCGGTATTCTCCACCACCTCCCCGTCCACCGGCACCATCACCCGCGTCCCGAACAGGACATCGGCGCCGGTGCGGCTGCGGGAAGGAAAGATGACATCGTTGCCAAGGAAGCAATCCTGGCCGAAACGGGCGTGGCCGAGCCTGAACCCGGCATTGGAGAACTCGGCATTCGCGAGCAGCAGATTGTCCGAGACCATCGTCCCCGACCCGAACTCGCACAGGAAGGGCACGTCGTGGCGCTGCTCGACGCCGAAATTCGAGCCCATCTGTTTCAGGTCCGGGAAACGGTAGCCGATGGCCCGGAGATAGTAGACGATGAACGAGCTGTCCCCGAACAGCATGTTGAAGAAGCGTGAGTTCGAGTTGCCGGTCACCGCCCTCAGCATGAAATGCCTGAGCCCGAACAGCCGGAAGGTCCGATC
>CAYMOD010000325.1:0-2829 GCA_964391945.1 uncultured Rhodobacterales bacterium
ATCCCATCACCCCGGTCTGGGCGCCATCGGTGATCTCGGGCAGTTCGAACTCGAAGGCGCTCCGGATACTGCCGTTCTCGGGGTTGACGCGGATCAGCCTGCCCGCGGTGCGCTCGGTCACCCAGAGCCAGCCATCGACGCCGACGCGGATTTCGAAGGGATTGCCGAGACCCTCGACGAGAGCCGCCTTCTCGAACGGGAACTCGGCGCTCGTCACGTCATCGGGGGATTGCTGGGCGGCAGCCGGGGAGAGCAGGATTCCCGTCAGGGCGGTGGAGAAACCGAGAGAGGTCCAGAGGCGCATCGCAAAGGCTCCTGTCATGGGGCGAACCTGTCGCTCTGAGAACAGCAACAGGCGGTTGCCGGCAGACTACTGGGAACGCGACACGCGACGGCGTAGTTCCCCCGCGAGCCCCGGGTCTACTGAGAAGCTTCGTGCGTGATCCGGAAGATCGTGCCGTTGGCGTCGTCGCTGACCAGCAGCGCCCCTTCCGGCGTGACCGCGATCCCGGTCGGCCGGCCCCAGACCTGGTCCTCGTCGAGCACGAAGCCGGTCAGGAAGTCTTCGTAGACGCCGGTCGGCTCGCCGTCCTCCATCAGGGCGCGGACTACTTTGTATCCGGTACGCAGCTCGCGGTTCCAGGACCCGTGCATCGTGGCGAAGGCATCGTCGTGGTAATCCTCGGGAAAGGTGTCCCCGTCGTAGAAAGCGATCTGCTGTGTCAGGCGAGATTGCGGCCCGGCATTCCCGCTGAAGTGGCCATGAGGAAAAGCTGGATGGTCGGCCCATTACGTTCTTCCGTAATGGGCATAGTGAAGTCAACAATCTTGTTTCCAAGCAATTTCATGGACTTGACTTCCAGCGGGGCATGATCCGGCACGCGACAAACCATCGTCGCGGATGGTCATCGCGGCGTCGTGCCTGTCATTCCGACTATTCCCCGCATCAACTTTCAGGGTCACTTCGCCGGTATCATGCTTCCGTCCGTGGTCGGCGCGAGGCCGCCACATCATGCCTGGTCAGTGGGATCTCGCGTGCCGATCTCTGGTATCGTGCTCGACCTTGCGGGCGGCACCAGCGAACGTGCGGCATCGTCGAGACCGCGTCCCGGCGAAGGGACATCGGAGGACCGGGATCGTCCCGATCCAATTCGGGGTCAGTTCAACGCGTGGACGGTCGAACCGGCGGGCCGGATCGGCCGCAGGGAATCAGGCTGCGGCGGCGAGCCGTGCCGGGTGCGTCATCTGGAACTTCGTGTCGTCGCTCCACATCCGGTGCAGCACGACGGCGAGGCGGCGGGCAACGGCCACGACGGCGCGCTTCATGCCGCGTCGCCTGGCGACCTGCATGCCCCAGGCCTTGAGCCAGCTCTTCGCCTGCGACTGGTAGAGCATCACCGTTGCCGCCTGGAACAGGGCGGTGCGGACGTTCCGGTCGCCGGCGGCACTGATCGCACCCACCACGTCGCGTTCGCCGGATTGTTCGCGCCGGGGCGTCAGGCCGAAGTGTGGCCCGACATTCTTCGAAGACCGGAACCGGGCCGGATCGTCGATCCCGGCCTTGACCTGCAGCGCCACGATGGCGCCGACACCAGGGACGGTCATCATCAGCCGGACCACCCGGTCGGCCCGCGCGATGCGGCGCAACCGGTTCTCGAGCCGGGCCAGTTCGCTGCGGAGCGCCGCGTGCCCGCGCAGCATCGAGGTCACCATGGCCGTGAGCATCTCGTTGCCCTCCGCCAGTTCGCGGGCGCGCTCCGGCAGCCGCTGCCGTCTGACCTTGCCGAGCTTGAGACCGAACCCGCGCAGCATGCCGCGCATCGACAGCTCGATGCTGATCATCGACTTCTGCAGCGTCCGGCGCGCGCCGAGCAGCGCCCGCAATTCCTGCGCCGAGACGGACTTGCAATGCACCGGGCGGAACCAGCCCATGCGGATCAACTGCGCTATGCCGAGCGCGTCACGCCGGTCGGTCTTGATCGGCATGGCCTTGAGCGCGCCCTTCACCTGGCGGGTCTCCATCAGAACCGCCTCGAACCCGGCCGCGCGCAGATGCCGGACCAGCCACTGCGACAGCGGTCCGGCCTCCAGCCCGGCGCAGGCGACCTCGAGGTCCAGACCGCGCAGGAATGCGATCAGCGCCTCGGGTTCGCAGGCAACCTTCGCCTCGCGCGCCACCGCGCCAGACATGTTCACCACGCAGACGGCGCAGCTTTCGAGCGATACGTCGATGCCGACAAAATGATCCATGATCTCGTCCTCCCGTTCGATCGTTGCCGCCGACCGGGACGGTCGGCCGTGACAGGACGATAGCCGGCTCATGGCGGACAACGCAGCGCTACGCCGGATCCGGGAGCGACTCGCCCATTACGGCATCTCTGGCAGGAACAATCCCGCTCACGCAGCACATACCTCAAGCGCGGGTGCAACCCGGATGGTCCGGAACCGTTCCGCCCTGCAGCGAAGTGCAGATGGCGAGGAGGGTCAGCGAGGAGGCCGAGTTCGGCATGGGGCAGCCCTGAGGCCTGCCGGAAATCACCTGTTTTCCGGCAGGTCCCTTCGATCCCTGAACCCGGCTGGTTCCGCCACGGGTTTCTGCACGACAAACCCTGCCGGAATGCTACGCTGACCGGAAACCCGGATCGGGAGGTTTTCCGGCCATGCTGATCGGCTACATGCGCGTGTCGTCGGAGACCAACCGCCAGTCACCTGTCCTTCAGCGCGACGCGTTGCTAGGGGCCGGCGTCGACGAGCGCCATCTTTTTGAGGATCGCGCTTCGGGAGCTCGCGACGACCGCCCTGGGCTCGCCGCCTGCCTTGCCCATCTCC
>CAYMOD010000326.1:0-2802 GCA_964391945.1 uncultured Rhodobacterales bacterium
CCCCATCCGCCACGGGTTCAACTATCGCATGGACGGCGTTCAGGGTGCGGTGCTTGGCGTCAAGCTCGACCGCCTCGACGACTGGAACGCCCGACGGCGCCGGGCCGCCAACCTCTACCAGAATGTGCTCCGGGGCGACCTGCGCCTGCCGGCGGGTCCCCTCGGGGAGGATCACGCCGCCCATGTCTATGCGATCTGCACGCCGGAGCGGGACGGGCTGCGCGAACGCCTCGGTGCCGCCGGCATCCAGACGAACATCCACTACCCGCACCCGGTCCACCTGCAGCCCGCCTATGCCTGGCTCGGCTACCGGCAGGGGGACTTCCCGGTCTCGGAGACCTTCGCCGGCGAGACCCTCTCGCTTCCCCTCTACCCCGAGATCACGGCGGCGCAGCTCGCCGAGGTCGCAGCGGCGGTGAACCGGCTGATCGCGGCACCGCAGGTGGTATCCGCATGAAGGAGTTCGACATGTCCGAGCTCAGGAACAAGCGCATCCTCGTCACCGGCGGAGCCGGTTTCGTCGGCTCGCACATCGTCGACGCGCTTATCGAGGCAGGCGCCGGCCCGATCGTTGTGGTCGACAACATGGTGCGCGGGCGTGTGGCGAATCTTGCTTCGGCCCTGGCGAGCCGCCGCGTCGAACTGGTGCACGGCGACATCCGTGACGAGGCGCTGATGCGCCGGCTGGTGACGGACAGCGATACCGTCTTCCACCAGGCGGCGTTGCGCATCACGCAATGCGCGGTCGAGCCGGACGAGGCGATGGCGGTGATGGTCGATGCGACCTACAGACTCCTGCGGATGTGCATCGAGAGCAGGGTCCGCAAGGTCGTCTTCGCCTCGTCGGCGTCGATCTACGGGATGGCGGAGCGTTTCCCGACGACCGAGGCGCACCACCCCTACGACAACCGCACCCTCTACGGCGCCGCCAAGTCGTTCGGAGAGGGAATGCTGCGCTCGTTCAACGACAGCCATGGTCTCGACTACGTGGCCCTGCGCTATTTCAACGTCTACGGCCCGCGCATGGACCTCCACGGCAAATACACGGAGGTGATGGTCCGCTGGATGGAGCGCATCGAAGCCGGCGAGCCGCCCATCATCTTCGGCGACGGCCTCCAGACGATGGACCTCGTCCATGTCGCGGATGTGGCCCGCGCCAACATCCTCGCCGCCTGCTCCCCGGCCAGCGACGCGGTCTTCAATGTCGGTGCCGGCGCCGAGGTGTCGCTGATCGAACTGGCGGGAGAACTCGCCGCGGCGATGGGACGGCCGCAGCTCCGGCCGGTCCACGAACCGGCGCGGGCGGTGAACCCGGTGCCGCGGCGTCTTGCCTCGGTCGATGCCGCCTGGTCTGACCTCGGCTTTCGCGCCGGCATCGACTGGCGCGACGGGCTCCGCGAGCTCGTTTCCTGGTGGTGCTCGCAGAGGCAGGGCAGCCTGTCGGGAGAAGCGTCTTGATCCCGATCGCAAGGCCGCTCGTGGGAGAGGCGGAGGCGCGGGCGGCTCATGCGGTCGTGCTCTCTGGCTGGCTGAGCCAGGGACCGCAGGTCGCCCGTTTCGAGGAAGAGTTTGCCGGATTCGTCGGCGCGCCGCACGCCTGTGCCGTTTCCAACTGCACGACGGCGCTGCACCTTGCCCTGCTCGCGGCCGGGGTCGGCCCCGGCGACGAGGTGATCACCGTCAGCCATTCGTTCATCGCCGCGGCCAACGTGATCCGGCAATGCGGCGCAACCCCGATCTTCGTTGACATCGAGGTGGACGGATTCAACATCGACCCGGCCGGTGTCGCGGCGGCGCTCGGCCCCCGGACCCGGGCCATCCTCTGCGTCCACCAGATCGGCATGCCCTGCGATCTCGCGGCGCTCGCCGCGATCGCACGCCGCGCCGGCGTTCCGCTGATCGAGGACGCCGCCTGCGCGACCGGCTCCGAGATCGCCATCGACGGCATCTGGAGCCGGATCGGTGCACCGCATGGAGACGTGGCCTGTTTCTCCTTTCATCCTCGCAAGGTTCTGACCACCGGCGAAGGCGGCATGCTGACCACCCGCCACGCCGATTGGGACGCACAATTCCGGCTCTGGCGCCAGCACGGCATGTCGGTTCCGGACACCGTCCGCCACGCCAGCCACAGGGTGGTGATCGAGGACTATCCCGTGCCGGGCTACAACTATCGCATGACCGACATGCAGGCCGCCATCGGCCGGGAGCAGCTGAAGCGCATGCCGGAAATTGCCGCGCAGCGGCGTGCCCGTGCGGCCCGCTACCATTCCCTTCTGCAGGACTGCGCCGGCGTGCTACCCCCGGCCGAGCCGGAATGGGCGCGGTCGAACTGGCAGAGCTATTGCGTGGGCCTTGCCGACGGGATCAATCAGCGCGCGGTCATGCAGCACATGCTCGACGCGGGCGTAGCAACCCGGCGCGGCATCATGTGTGCGCATCTCGAGCCCGCCCATGCCAATGTTGCCTGCCCCCAGCCACTTCACCGCTCCGAAAAGGCGAGAGATCATTCCATACTGCTTCCACTCTTCGCCCAGATGACCGGGGATGAGCAGACGCAGGTCGCCGAAGCCCTTGGCGCCGCGATCGTCGCGGCCCAACGCGTGGCAGCGGAGGAGGTCGCCGGATGACGCGGGTCAGGCCGGAGACGACCCTGCATCGGCGCGGGACGCCGCCGCTTTCGGCAAGGGACGGTCGGCCGGAGACGACCTCCCGCCGCAGGTCAGAGCGGGAGCCGATCCTCTCGAGCATCCGCCAGCGGATCGCCGCGCTCGATCTGGACCTTTCCGGCCTCGCGGTCGTGAC
>CAYMOD010000327.1:0-2791 GCA_964391945.1 uncultured Rhodobacterales bacterium
AGCTCCCCGACGCCTTCCTGCGCCGATGCTTCTTCCACTACATCCGCTTTCCCGACCCCGAGACGCTCGAGCGGATCGTCAAGGTGCATTTCCCCGACATCAAGCCCCAGCTCCTGCACGCGGCGCTGACGCAGTTCTTCGAGATTCGCGAGACCCCGGGGCTGAAGAAGAAACCCTCCACCTCCGAGGTGCTCGACTGGCTGAAGCTCATCCTCGTCGAGGATCTCGGGCCCGAGGACATCCGCCGCGAGAGCGGGGACATGCTGCCGAAACTCCATGGCGCGCTCCTGAAGAACGAGCAGGACGTGAACCTATTCGAGCGGCTCGCGTTCATGTCCCGCGGACGGCGCGCGTGACGATAGGCGGACAGCATCGTGACACTGCCCTGATCGCATGCTATATTGCAGTGCAACATAAGCGAAAGGCAGACAGGCATGTTCACGATCACCGAGACTTTGAAGGCGAATCGCGCAATGATGGAACTGGCGATGGCCTATCAGGCGATGACCATCGCAGCCGGAGAGGTGATCCTCCGGCGCACGTTCCAGATGGCTACCGGCGCGATGAGCCCGCCCGATGCCGCCGCGATGATCCTCGAGAAGGGCAGCGTCTTCGCGCTGGCCGCGGAGAAGGCAGTGGTGGCGGCGGCGAAGGGGGGCGATCCGGTGCGGGTGGCGCGGGCCGCGCTGCACCCCTATGGGGTCAAGACCAAGGCCAATGTCCGACGTCTGCGCCGCTGAGCCGGTGCGCGCTCCGTTTCCTTGCGCGGGGCAATGCGGAGCGATTTTTCGCGCCGGATGGGCGCCGACCTGTCCTTCGGGCGGGATGCGGTATGCGCATGACGCATGCACCCGTCCCGCACGATGGCGCGGTCCGGCGACAGATCAGGCGGGACTGCCTCGCTGCTTTCGGCTGAGGCCGCGATGCGGCCGATCCTTACGCTTGCGGCCATCACCATGCTCGCCATCGGCTGCACTCAGAATGGGGCGGGTCCCCAGGTCGATGGCATCCGCTTTGCACCATTCACCCTTCCGCAGGGGATAGCGGTCTCGAATACCGAACTCGCCCAGGACTTTCTCCTCTACACCTTCGCGCTCGAGACCGGCGAGACCCTCGACACGCTCCTGCGGTACGAGGAGCCGGTGACGATCCATTTCCGCCAGCCGGACCTCGCCGCCTACCGGCCTGACATCGATGCTCTCCTCATACGCCTCCGGGTGGAGGCGGAGATCGACATCCGCGAGACCGAAACGCCGGCGTCCGCGCTTATCGTCGTCGAGACCGTGCCGCGTGCCGAGATGGATCGCGTCTTCCGCGAGGCGGCCTGTTTCATCGTCCCCGACGAGACCGGATGGCGGAGCTTCCTGAGGAAACGCCCCGAGGACGTCACCCGCTGGGGCGAACTCGACCGGCTCGGCCGGGCGGCGATCTTCCTTCCCGCCGACACCGATCCGCAGGATGCGCGCGATTGCCTGCACGAGGAGATCACCCAGGCCCTCGGCCCCGCGAACGACCTCTACGGCATCGCTGACACGATCTGGAACGACGACAATCTCCACGGAATCGCAACGCCGCGCGACATGCTGATGTTGCGCGTCCTCTACAGTTCCGAACTCCGCTCCGGCATGTCGAAGGAAAGCGTGGCGGCGCGCCTGCCCGCGATCCTCGACCGGCTGAACCCCCCGGGTCGCGGCCTCGAACCCCGGCCGCGCCATCCTGAGAGCCGTCCGTGGGAGAGCGCGATCGAAGTGGCGCTTAGCCGCCATGCGACTCATGCCGAACGCCGTGGCGCGGCGCGGGTGGCCGCGGGTCTCGCGCGGGAGATGGAGCCCGTCGATCACCGGCTTGCGGTGTCGCTGCTCGCGCTCGGCCGACTGGAACTGCGGCGCAAGCCCGCCGCAGCCGCGGCGGCCTTCATGGAAGCCTACGAACTCTCGCGCCGTCTCCATGATGAGGGCGACATCCGCACCGCTCATGCCGCCGCCCATCTCGCGGCGATGGCACTCGCCGCCGGGCAGTACGATCTCGCCGTCCGGCTCGCCGCCGCTCATCTCGATGGCGCGCGTGCCGGGCAGAACGCGGTGCTGGTGGCGGGGCTGAAATCGATCGAGGCCGAGGCGCTCCTCGGGCTTGGCAAGCTGCGCGAGGCGCAGGCGGCGCGGCTCGACTCGCTGCGCTGGGCGCGTTATGGCCTCGGTGATGGCGACGGGACACTCGCCCGCGAGCAAGCGGCACTTGCCGCGATCCTGCACCTCGACGTGGATGCCCATGAAGACGGGAACTAGCTCATGCTGCCGATGGTCGCCTTCCTGATTGGTTTTGCCTTCGGCTGGCAGCGCGCCCGTGGCCGCGGCGGCGACCGCCTCGACCAGCTCCAGTACGGCGCCGTGCACGGTATCCTGTTCGCGCTGGTGGCCTTCGCCGGCATCGTGATCATCGAGCGGATGACGGTTCGGTAGGCTGCATGTTCACGCACTTCTTCGCTGACCTCCGTTCGGCAGGGGTGCCGGTCTCGCTCCGCGAATACCTCGCTTTTCTCGCGGGACTGAAGGCCGAGGTGGTGCTCTACGATTCCGAAGGCTTCTACTATCTCGCCCGGGCAGCGCTCGTGAAGGATGAGCGCTATGTCGACCGTTTCGACCGGGTCTTCGCCGCCACCTTCGCGGCGGCATTGGAAGCCGGTCCCGAGACGCTCGTTGAGAGGGCCGCGATCCCCGAGGAATGGCTGAGAAAACTCGTCGAGAAGCACCTGAGCACGGCCGAGAAGGCCGAGATCGCGGCCCTCGGCGGG
>CAYMOD010000328.1:0-2786 GCA_964391945.1 uncultured Rhodobacterales bacterium
GCTTCTCGGTCGAACTGGCCGATACGCCGGAGAGGCGCGCGCGCGGGCTGATGTACCGCGAGGACCTGCCGCGGTTCGGTGGCATGCTCTTCGTCTACGACCACCCGCAGCAGGCGGCGTTCTGGATGGAGAACACGCCCCTCCCCCTCGACATCCTGTTCTTCGACGAGGCGGGCGTGCTGCGCACGGTCCATGCCAATGCCGAGCCCTTCTCGCGCGCGATCATCGACGGCGGCAGCGGCATCCGCTACGTGCTCGAGATCAACGGCGGCATGGCCGGGACGCTCGACCTCGAACCAGGTGCGGAGCTGCGCCATCCGGCCATTGATCCCGCGGCGGCGGCATGGCCCTGCGCGGCGGAGGAAGCGGGTTGATCGGCCCCAAGGCAGTTCCCGCTTGTCCGCTGGCGGGTATCGGCGCTAGAGGAAGCGCGTCGGGGCGTGGCGCAGCCTGGTAGCGCGGCGGTTTTGGGTACCGCAGGTCGCTGGTTCGAATCCAGTCGCCCCGACCATCCACGCCGAGACGCTTCAGCGTGAAAACCGTTCAAGCCCTTGGTAGAAAGACGGTCCGGATTGCAGAGGGTAGGGGGAGCCGGGCCGGCACGGCGCCTGCATCGGAGTGCCCGCGCCATCCGGCAGATCATCCGGCAGGGCGGCACTGTCACCGCCTCTCGGGTGAGCATTCCTGGTTGTGGCATCTCGGCGTGAAGACGGTCCCGCCCTGTCTCTCGTTCCAGAGCAGATCCTGACGCACGAGATTACCCGGCACCTTCTATCGAGCCGGTCGATCAGCCGGGAACCGTATGATGCGCGGATTCCACCCGCGGCGTGACAGCTCGCGTTATAGGAGAAGTTTACGTTATTTTAATCCTTGACGGTGAAAAGGGAGGTGTCCGGAACAACCGGGCGCTGCTTGCAACTCCCCCTCAGACCCCGGTCTGGAACAGGCGCCCTCTCCTCTCCCCCAAGGAGGGGGCGCCTCCGTCTCAGCTCTTCCGATCCCGGCTCAGGATCAGGGCAGCAGCGCACCGGGGTTGAGGATGCCATGGGGATCGAGGGCTGCCTTGATCCGCTGCATCGCCGCGAGCTTCGCGGGATCGCCGTAGCGGCGGAGGTCGCCGGTCTTCAGCCGTCCGATCCCGTGTTCGGCCGAGATCGAGCCGCCGAACCCGTGGCAGAGATCATGCACATTTTCCCTGATTCGGTCCCGGACCGCCTCGTATTCGGCGCGGGAGCGGCCGTTCGGCGGAAAGACATTGTAGTGCAGGTTGCCGTCGCCGAGATGGCCGAAACAGTTCACCCGCAGGCCGGGGGCGATCCGGGTGAGCGCGTCGCCGGCGGCGGCAACGAATTCGGTGATGCGGCGCGGGGGCACCGAGATGTCATGGCTCGAGATCGCGCCGACGCGGCGGTTGGCTTCCGGGATCGCTTCGCGTGCACGCCAGAAGGCGGCGCGCTGGGATTCGTTCTGCGCGATCAGCGCATCCTCGACGAGTCCCGCCTCGAACGCGGCGGCGAGCGCGGATTCGAGTCGCTCGTCACCTCCTGCGCCCGAGCCGGTCTCGACCAGCACCGACCACGGCGGCGGATCGGCGAAGGGAAGCGGGAGTTCGGCCATGGTCTCGGCGAGGAAAGCGAGACCCTGGCCGTGGACGAGTTCAAAGGCCGAAATCGTCTCGCCGAGCGCGTCGCGGAGCCGGCCCAGCAGATCGAGCGCCAGCGCCGGCGACCCGACGCGAACCCAGGCGGTTGCGACCTCGGCCGGGCGTGCGAAAAGGCGCAAACTCGCCGCGGTGATGATGCCGAGCGTGCCTTCAGAGCCGATCAGCAGGCCGCGCAGATCGTAGCCGGTATTGTCCTTGCGCAGATGCGAAAGGCCGTGGTGGATCGAGCCGTCCGCCATCACCGCCTCGATACCGAGGCAGAGGTCGCGGGCGGTGCCGTAGCGGATGACGCCGATGCCGCCGGCATTGGTGGCGAGGACGCCGCCGACCCGGGCCGATCCCTCCGAGGCGAGCGAGAGGGGGAAGATCCGCGCCACGCCCTCGGCAGCAGCCCGGGCTTCGGCAAGGATGGCGCCTGCACCGGCGGTCATCACGTTATCGGCGGGATCGACCTCGGCAATCGTCGAGAGGCGTTCGAGCGAGAGAATCACCGGCGACGGCGGTTCGGGGTGGACCTGCCCGCCGACGACGCCGGTGCCGCCGCCATAGGGCACGATGCCGACGCGGGATGCGGCGCAGAGGCGCACGGCGCGGGCGACGCCCCCGGTGTCGCGCGGCCGGAGAAGCGCAGCCGCGCGTCCATGGAACCGGCCGCGGGGCTCCTCGAGGTAACGGGGCTCGGGCGCGGAGACGCAGCCGGGGCCGAGCGCGGTTTCGAGCGCGGCGAGGAAATCCGGGCCGGGCTCGACGTGCTCAGACACCAGTCGGGTCCGTGCGGTCGGCGCGGCGATGCGCGTAGAGGAGGTGATCGCGCCAGTTTCCGGCGATCTGGAGATAGGCGGACGCCCGCCCCTCCAGCACGAAACCAGCGCGTTCGAGGAGACCTTGCGAGGCATGATTCTCGGGCAGGCAGGCCGCCTCGATCCGGCTGAGGTCGAGGGGCCCGTAGGCGTGGTCTATCACGCTCCGGAGGGCTTCGAGCATGTAGCCCTGACGCGCGTAATCGGGACCGATCCAGTAGCCGACATTCGCCATCTGCGCCGGCCCGCGGCGGATGTTGTCGAGGGTGATCGCGCCCATCAGCGCCCTGTCCTCGCGCCGGATCAGGAAGAGCGACAGCGCC
>CAYMOD010000329.1:0-2775 GCA_964391945.1 uncultured Rhodobacterales bacterium
TCTCGCGCAGCACCGCGATCGAGGCGTTGCGCATCATCTGGTATTCCTTGTCCGTGAGCGTCAGGGCAGGGGCCACGGTGATGGAGTCGCCGGTATGCACGCCCATCGGATCGATATTCTCGATCGAGCAGACGATGATGCAGTTGTCCGCGCGGTCGCGGACCACCTCCATCTCGAATTCCTTCCAGCCGAGCAGGGACTCGTCGATCAGGATCTGCGAGACCGGCGAAGCGTCGAGGCCGGTCTTGCAGATGCGCTCGTAATCCTCGCGGTTGTAGGCGACGCCGCCGCCGGTGCCGCCCAGCGTGAAGGCGGGGCGGATGATGGCGGGGAGGCCGACATGGTCGATGGCGGCGAGCGCCTCCTGCATCGAGTTGGCGATGGTGGCCTTCGGGTTCTCGAGGCCGATCCGCTCCATCGCCTCGCGGAAGAGCTTGCGGTCCTCGGCCTTCTCGATCGCGGCGCGGTTGGCACCGATCAGCTCGACGCCGTATTCCTTCAGCACGCCCATGTCGTCGAGCTTCAGCGCGGTGTTGAGCCCGGTCTGGCCGCCCATCGTCGGCAGCAGCGCGTCGGGGCGCTCACGCGCGATGATCCTGGCGACGATCTCGGGCGTGATCGGCTCGACATAGGTGGCGTCGGCCATCTCCGGATCGGTCATGATCGTGGCGGGGTTGGAGTTGACCAGAATGACCCGGTAGCCCTCCTCCCTGAGCGCCTTGCAGGCCTGGGCGCCGGAATAATCGAACTCGCAGGCCTGGCCGATGATGATCGGCCCCGCGCCGATGATGAGGATCGAGCGGATATCGGTGCGTTTCGGCATGGCGGCCTCGCGTGATGCGCCGCGCGGTTCGGATCGCGGGCGGGGATGGATCCCTCTGCGTGAATTTTCGCGGGTTTAAGACCCGGGTGCCAAGGGTGCAACAGCGTTTAGCGGACGCCCGCGATACCGGACGTCCCGGCGCCACGAGGTGATGCCAACTTGTTATGATCGAACCAATGTGTTCTGATCACAGCATACAATAATGATAATCGTGATGGGGAGGAGTATGTCCGATGAATACTCGCAAGTCACTGATCATCGCTGCCTTGCTTGGCGCCGTCGCACCGGGCTGGGCGCCGGCCGCAAGTGCCGCCGAGCCTCCGAAGCTGATCCTCGCGATCACCATCGACGGGCTGCGCGGCGACATCCCGCTGCGCCTCGCCGACCGTTTCGGCGAGGGCGGCTTCCGGCACCTGATGGAGAACGGCAGTTTCTACATCAATGCCCATTATCTCCATTCGACGACCTTCACCGCGGTCGGGCATGCGACCCTCTTCACCGGCGCCAACAGCGCCCAGCACGGCCTCGCCGGCAACGACTGGTACGACTACAGCCGCGGGCAGGACGTCTATTGCGTCGAGGACGACCGGCATTCGATCATCGGCCGCGAACCGCGGGCGCATGAAGGCGCCTCGCCGCGCAACCTCACCGCCTCGACCTATGGCGACGAGCTCGTCCTCGCGACCAACCAGGCATCGCGGGTCTTCGCGGTCTCGATCAAGGACCGGGGCGCGATCCTGCCGGGCGGCCGGCTCGGCACGGCGTTCTGGTACTCGTCAAGCAGCGGCGACTTCGTCACCAGCACCTATTACCGCGACGAATATCCGGACTGGGTCACCGAATGGAACGACGCGAACCACGCCGACCGCTACATGGACGCGACCTGGGAACTCCTCGGCGAGCCGGCTGATTACATCTTTGCCGACCCCGACGACCGCCCCGCGGAGCGGCCGTACAAACATCTGGGGCGCACATTTCCCCATGCGCTCGCCACTGAGGAGCCGGCCGATTTCTACGGCGCGTTGCGCTACACGCCGATGGGCGACGAGCTCACGCTCGATTTCGCCAGGGAGCTCGTCGCGCAGGAGGGGATCGGCCAGGGCGAGGCGACCGACATGCTGGCGATCAGCTTCTCGACCAACGACTATATCGCCCACGCCTTCGGGCCGAACAGTCTCGAGGCGGAAGAAGGCATGCTGCGTCTCGATGCGACGCTCGCGGATCTGCTCGGCTTCATCGACGAGACCGTGGGCCTCGACGAGACCCTGATCATCCTGTCGTCCGACCACGGTTTCGACGCGATTCCGGAGCACCAGCACGAACTCGGTTTCGATGCCGGCCGCCATTATCCCGAGGCGTTCGTGGAAACGGTCAACGCCGGCCTGCAGGAGCGCTACGACAGCGAGGAGAATTTCGTCGTCGCCTTCTGGAACCCCAGTCTCTATCTCGACCTCGACACGGTCGAGAGCCTCGGGCTGGACCGGCAGGAGGTCGAGCGGGCGCTTGCCGAGGAGATCCTCAAGGTGCCCGGCATCGCCTATGCGGTGACCCGGTCCGACCTGATGGCCGGCGCCGTCACCGATACGCCGATCCTGCGCAAGCTCCAGCGTGCCTTCCACCCGGCGCTTTCGGGCAGCGTGCTGATCGTCCAGGACCAGTTCTGGTATCTCTACCCCAATGCCGAGGAATTCGCGGCGATGCATGGCTCGCCCTATGCCTATGACACCTGGGTGCCGGTCATGCTGGCGGGACCGGGCATCCCGCAGCAGGTCGTGAGCCGCCCGGTCGCGCCCGAGGACATCGCGATCACGGTGGCGACCTACATGGGAACCAAGCCGCCGTCGGGGTCGGTCGGCGAGGTCCTTCACGAAGCCCTTTCCGAGGGCGCACGCGTCCTGCACGGGGGAGAGGCGGAATAGCGGACGGAGCCCGCCACTCCCCGCGAGACGCCG
>CAYMOD010000330.1:0-2762 GCA_964391945.1 uncultured Rhodobacterales bacterium
CTGCGCCACTGCGATATGCATCGCCGTGGGGAAGGTGTCGTTCGACGACTGGCCCATGTTGACATGGTCGTTCGGATGCACCGGCTGTTTCGAGCCGATCTCGCCGCCGAGCATCTCGATCGCCCGGTTCGAGATCACCTCGTTCGCGTTCATGTTCGACTGGGTGCCAGAGCCCGTCTGCCAGACGACGAGGGGAAAATGATCGTCCCACCTGCCGTCGATCACCTCCTGCGCCGCGGCGGCGATCGTCTCGCCGAGTTTCGGGTCGAGCTTGCCCTGCGCCACGTTGACTTCGGCGCAGGCGCGCTTGACGACGCCGAGGGCACGGACGATCGCCACCGGCTGCTTCTCCCAGCCGATCGGGAAGTTCTTGATCGACCGCTGCGTCTGTGCACCCCAGTAACGGTCGGCCGGCACCTCCAGCGGGCCGAAACTGTCGGTTTCCGTGCGAGTCTCGCTCATCGCGTCCTCCCGTGCATGGTGGCTTCACCCGCGCGGTATACCGGTGCATGCCCCCATGTCCATCGTGATTCCCGGCCGGAACCGGCTGCTTTGTGTTGTTGCGCCAGCGCATTGATGTTCGGGCAGGCTTTATCCACGGTTTGAAATCAATGGCCTGGAGGGAGTTTCATGCGCAGGCGCCTGCGTGGCGAACCATTCGTGCCACCGCGGGTTCTCCTTTCACGTGGACGTTGACCGCTGCCTCGCGGTAGCACAGAGTGAAGGGCAAAACAGGCGAACGACCATGGACGAGCTCACGATCCAGCCGGGCTACATGCAGAGCCTCATCCTCAAGATGCGCGGCCTGATGGCGCAGGAGGATCTGACGATGCCGGATATCGGCTCGAACCTGTCCGACGACGACGCTTCGCCGATCATGCTCCAGGACGATCCGGAAAATCCGCTGCGTCAGGAACTCATCGCCCAGATCGAGGATCTCGAACCCGACCAGCAGGCCGAACTTGTTGCCCTGATGTGGATCGGCCGTGGCGATCTCGAGCCCGAGGAATGGGAGGACGCGCTCGCCCTCGCCTTCGAGCGGCACGAGGGCGAGACCGCCGATTATCTGCTCTCCCATCCCCATGTCGCCGATTACTGGGACGAAGGTATCGACAAGCTCTACGACGGCTCCGACCTGCTCGAAACGGGTGAGTACTGACATGGCCGATCCCGTCGAACTTGAGGTCGATCTCGCCCCGGAGCAGCTCCTCTACTGGCTCGAGACCGAACTCGCCGGGCAGGAACCGCTCGCCCTCACCGTCCGCGCGGCCCGCGACTGGCGCCATGAGGCCGCCGGTGGCGACCAGGAAATCGGCCTCGATTCCGAGGACGAACTCGCCGCGCATATCGCCTTCGGTACGGTCGAGGTCACGCCCTCCGACGGCTGCTGGCGGCTGACGCTCGAGGTGAGCGACGCGATCAACGGCGGCATGGCTGAGGACTGGCCCCCCGTCGGCATCGAATCCGACGGTCCCGACGAGATCTCGCTCGAGACCTTTGCCGATACATTTGCGGTGGAGGAGATCGAGTCGCGCGTGACCCTGCAGGCGGAGACACCGGAGGGCCGCCGCAAGGCCGAGCGCCTCATCGCCCGCATCCTCGCCGACACCCACCAGCGCCGCCGCGCCGGTCCCGGCGGCAGGACACGGCCGCGCCCCAACGGACCGGCCTGAACGAACGGCCCGCCTACCGGCTGACGGCCGCCCTGAACTGCCCGCCTACTGTTTGCGGAACTTGTCGAGGCTGACGATCTCGGCCTCGCCCCGCCGGATGGGTTCCGGGGGCGTCTTCGGCTCGCCTGTCTCCGGGGGTCCATCGTCATCGCCATCCGGCTCCAGTTCCTCTCCGGTTTCCGGATGGGCATCGAAACGCAGCCCGAACTCGACCGAGGGATCGACGAAGGTCTTGATCGCCTCGAACGGGATCACGATCGGTTCCGGCACGTTGCCGAAGTTGAGGGTGACGGTGAACCGGTCCTTCATCACCGCGAGATCGGTGAACCAGTCCTGCATGACGATCGTCATCTCCTCCGGATACCGCTCCTTCAGTGAAACCGCCATGTCGACGCCGGGATGCGTGGTATCGAAGGTGATATAGAAATGATGCTCGCCCGGGAGTCCGTCCTTGACGACCTGCGCCAGAACGTCGCTGATCAGCTGGCGCAGCGCCTTGTGCATCAGCTGGCCGTAGCTGATCCCCTTCGTCATTGTCGAGCGGTACTCCAATTCCAGTCACCCGGGCGAACTTACCCGATTCTGCTCCGAGGGAAAGGGTCTCTTCGCATCTGCGGTCTTGCCGGCAATCCGGGCCGGGCGATCACGGGCTCAGGCGCACCACCTCCCAGGGTGCGCCGGGCCTCGCACGGGTCCAGCGGAAACGGTCGTGCAGGCGGTGAAGCCCATCCGCCCAGAACTCGATCTCCTGCGGCACGATCCGGTAGCCGCCCCAGAACGGCGGGCGTTCCGGGTCGGCGCCCTTCTCGGTGGTCATCCGCTGCATCTCGTGGATCAGAGCGGTGCGGCTCGCGAGGGGCTGCGACTGCCGCGAAGCCCAGGCGCCGAGGCGGCTCGGCAGGGCGCGGCTGCGGTAATACGCATCGGCCTTCGGGCCTTCCTCGCGGGTGACGGTGCCGCGGGCGCGGATCTGGCGGCGCAGGCTCTTCCAGTGCATCACGAAAGCCGCCTTGCCGCCGGTTTCGATCTCCTGCGCCTTCACGCTGCCGTAGTTGGTGTAGAAGACGAAGGCGTCGGCCTCGATCTCCT
>CAYMOD010000331.1:0-2735 GCA_964391945.1 uncultured Rhodobacterales bacterium
CGCCGCTGCCGACGGCGCCCGCAGCACCGGCACCCGAACCGCCGGCCGAGGACGTGGCAACGCTCGTCACCCCGCCGTCGGAGGCGCCCGATCGGCCGGAAGCGGATGCGCCGCCGCCCCCGGTGCCGCTTGCGGGCGCGCCGCGTCCGCCGAGCCGGCCGCCCGAAAGGATTGCCTCGATCCCGGTGCCGCCGTCGCCGGAGCCTGTGCCTCCCGCCGACGAGGCAAGCCCCGAGGTCGCGCCCGATCCCGAGGCCGAGGCGGAGACGGCGATCGAGGAGCAGGTTGCCGCGGCGCCCGAGGCAGCGGCGCCCGACGTCCTCCCCGATGCGCCCGACGCACCACCCGAGCCGCCGGCGATGGCGGAGGCGCCTTCCTCCGTGCTCGATCAGGCGCGGCGGCCGATGTCGCGTAGCCTGCCGCAGCGGCTGGCGCAGGCGCCAGAACCCGAGCCCGAGCCCGAGCCGCAGCGTGCGCCGGAGCCGCAGGTGGTGACGCCGCCGGCCCCGCCCACCGCGCCCGCGCCGACTCCACCCGAGCCGACGCCGCCGGCGCGCACGGCCGCATCCACTCCTGCCCCCGCACCAGGCGCGCCGCCCGCGGCTTCCCCGAGCCAGGCCCCGGGGGCAAGCGCCGCCGTCGCCTCCGGGCCGCCGATGACGCCGGGCGAGAAGGACGGACTCAAATTCGCGATCCAGCAATGCTGGAACGTGCCCGCGGGGCTTCGCGACGCGCACGAACTCCGGATCACGGTCGCGGCCGAGCTTGATGCCACCGGCGAGGTCCTGTCGGGTTCGGTGCGGATGATCGAACCCGCCTCGCCTCCCGATGGCCGCTACGACGCGGCCTACCGCGCCGCCCGCAGCGCGCTGATCCGCTGCGCTCCCTATACCGGTCTGCCGCGCGACAAATATGCCCAGTGGCGGCAGATCGAGGTCGTCTTCAATCCGGAAGGAATGGTGTCATGGTGAACACGTCCCGCCGCAGGCTTCTCGCGGGTGCGGCCGGCGCCGCCGCGGCGGTGGCGCTGCGCCCGTTCGCGGCCGCCGCCCAGGCCCCGCTCAGGATCGAGATCACCGACGGCGTGATCGAGCCGATGCCGATCGCGATCCCCGCCTTCGTGCCGGACACGGGCGAATCGGCGGAGCTTGCCCGGAACGTGACGCAGGTGGTGGTGCAGGACCTCGTCAACACCGGGCTCTTCCGCGAGATCCCGGCATCGGCGCATATCGGGCGGATCACCAATATCGACGCGCCGGTGCAGTTCTCGGACTGGCGGGCGGTCAATGCGCAGGCGCTGCTCACGGGTGCTGCGCGGACAAACGGGAACGGGGTCGCGGTGCGGTTCCGCCTCTGGGACGTGGCGGCACAGGCGCCGGTGGGCGAGGGGCTGCAGTTCGACGGCCCGCGGGAGGCGGCGCGGCGGATGGGGCACAAGGTCGCCGACGCCGTCTATTCGCGGCTGACCGGCGAGGGCGGCTATTTCGACAGCCGCGTCGCCTATGTCGCCGAATCGGGACCGAAGAGCGCGCGCAGGAAGCAACTCGCGGTGATGGATCAGGACGGGGCGAACGTCCGGGTGCTGACCGACGGGGCGAATCTCGTGCTGGCACCGCGGTTCTCGAAGTCGGGGCAGCAGATCCTCTACACGAGCTATCAGGGCGGGCAGCCGAACGTCGTGCTGATGGACGCGGCGAGCGGCAGCGGGCGGATGCTGAGTGCGATCAACGGCATGGCCTTTGCGCCTCGGTTCGCGCCGGACGGGCGGCGGGCGATCTATTCCGCCTCGCAGGGGGGCGCGACCAATATCTTCACCATCGACCTCGGCTCAGGCTCGATCTCGCAGTTGACGCGGAGCGCCACGATCGACACGGCGCCGTGCTACTCGCCCGATGGCGACCGGATCGTCTTCGAGAGCGACCGCGGCGGTACCCAGCAGCTCTACGTGATGGATGCGGGTGGTGGTGATGTGCAAAGGCTCTCCTTCGGTGACGGGCGCTACGCAACGCCGGTCTGGTCGCCGAGGGGCGATCTCGTCGCTTTCACAAAGATGGTCGGCGGGCGGTTCCATATCGGGGTGATGCGGCTCGACGGGTCGGGGGAGAAGCTCCTGACCGCGAGCTATCTCGACGACGGCCCGACCTGGGCGCCGAACGGGCGCGTCATCATGTTCTACCGCGAGAGCCCCGGCGAGACCGGCGGTCCGCAGCTCCACTCGGTCGACGTGACCGGGCGGAACCTCCGGCAGATCCCGACCCGGGGCTTCGCCTCCGACCCGTCCTGGTCAGGGCTTCTGAGCTGAATGACGAACCGGGGCTCCGCAGGGGCCCGACACGAGGGAGCAGAAGGCATGAAGATCACTACCGCAGGCGCGCTCGTCGCGCTCTCGCTTCTCGCCGCGGGCTGCGGTGGCAGCGGCGCCGGATACGGCGACGACAGCCTCGGCATGGGGCCGGGCTATGCCGGCGCGGATGGCGCCATGGGTCCGGGTGGGCCGGGCGGCTTCGGTCAGGCCGGTCCCGGAGGCGTATACCAGTCGTACCTGCCCGGCACCAACATCTCCGACCGGGTGCTCTTCGCGGTCGATCAATCGACGCTCTCGCCGGAGGCGACCACGATCGTCGATCAGCAGGTCGCCTGGCTGCGGCAGAATCCGGGCATGCCGATCAATATCGAGGGTCATGCCGACGAGCGCGGCACCCGCGACTACAACATCGCCCTCTCCGCGCGCCGCG
>CAYMOD010000332.1:0-2731 GCA_964391945.1 uncultured Rhodobacterales bacterium
GTCGAGACCTCGCAGCACGTCACCAACGCGCTCTTTGCCGCCCTCGGCGCACTCGCGAACAGCCAGGGCACGATGAACAACCTCACCTTCGGCAACGAGACCTACCAGTATTACGAGACGATCTGCTCCGGCGCGCCGGCTGGCCGGATGAACGACGGCCGCACCTTCGCAGGCGCCTCCGGCGTCCACACCCACATGACCAATTCCCGCCTGACCGACCCCGAGGTGCTCGAACTCCGCTTCCCCGTTCTCCTCGAGGAATTCCGCCTGCGCCCCGGCTCCGGGGGCGATGGTGCCTGCCGGGGCGGCGACGGCACCGAGCGCCGGCTGCGTTTCCTCGAACGGATGGATTGCGCCATCCTCTCCTCCCACCGCTCCCGCCCGCCGCGGGGCATCGCCGGCGGCAGTGCGGGCGAGCCCGGCCGCACCATCGTCCGTCGCCTCGACGGCACGGAGGAAATCCTCGCCGCCTGCGCCCAGACAGTGCTCGAGTCCGGCGAGACGATCACCCTCATCACCCCGACCCCGGGAGGCTACGGCACCCGATAAGGTCTTGGCAGACCGAATGCCGGAAGATGGAGACGCGCTCGTCCCAGGCATGTGCGGCCGGATGCGGACGACGCTCTCCCACCGGATGGAATGATCATGGAATGATCGTCCTGCGCTCCGTTCCCACCTCCCTCCCGGCCGCCGCCCGCGCCGTCGGAACGACGTCGATAATGTCGAATCCGGCGCTCCGCCCTTGAAACGGTTGGCCGGAGCCGTCAGAAAGACGCGATTTCCTCCGCGGAGCAACGAGAGACAACCCGTGAGACGCTCCGGTGAAGGCACGCCGGGCTATATCCAGCAGAGAGAGCGCACCCTTGGCCGATCCCGCACCGTCCGGACCTGCCCCGCATCCCGTGTGGCGTTACCTGCCTCCCCTGCTGCCGCTGGCCGCCTTCTTCTGGTTTCTGACCCGGATCGCACCGGTCGCCCGCGGCGAGGTCGGCGAATACGTCTGGGACTGGGTGCCCACCCTCGGTATCGAGCTCGCCTTCTGGCTCGACGGGCTCAGCCTCGCCTTCGCGCTTCTCATCACCGGGATCGGCGCGCTCTGCATCCTCTATGCCGGCGCCTATTTCGCCCGGGACCCCCGGCTGCCGAGCCTGCAGATCACCCTGCTCCTCTTTGCATTTTCCATGCTCGGCCTCGTCACCGCCGATGATGCGATCGCGCTTTTCGTGTTCTGGGAAGGCACGACGATCACGTCCTTCCTCCTCATCGGCTTCGACTACGACAACGCGAAGTCGCGCGCGAGCGCGCTCCAGGCGCTGCTCGTCACCGCCGCCGGCGGCGTCACCCTCTTCATCGCCCTCCTCCTGATGGGCGATGTCGCCGGCACGCTGCGCCTCTCCGAGATGAACGGCCAGGGCGACCTCCTGCGGGAGAGCGCGTCCTATCTCGCGATCTTCTGGCTCGTTGCTCTCAGCGCCTTCACCAAATCGGCGCAATGGCCGTTCCAGTTCTGGCTTCCCGGCGCGATGGCCGCCCCCACCCCGGTCTCCGCCTACCTGCACAGCGCGACGATGGTGAAGGCGGGCGTCTATATCCTCGCACGGTTCACGCCTGCCCTCGGCGGCACCGAGGTCTGGATCTGGACGCTCACCCTCATCGGCGCGCTCACCATGGTGCAGGCCTCGATCTGGGCGCTGCGCCAGACCGATCTCAAGATGATGATGGCCTATACCACCGTGATGGCGCTCGGGGCGCTCACCATGCTCCTCGGCCAGGGCTCGGCCATGGCGGTGACCGCGGCGATGGCCTTCATTCTGGTCCATGCCTTCTACAAGGCGGCGCTCTTCCTCGCCGTCGGCATGATCGACAAGGGCGCCGGCACCCGCGAATATCCCGATCTCGGCGGCCTCGCGCGTTTCATGCCGATCACCACCGCCGTCATCGCCCTCGCTGCCCTGTCGATGGCCGGATTCCCGCCGATGTTCGGCTTCATCGGCAAGGAGCTCATCTACGCCTCGGTCGAATTCGCCTCGATCCCGTGGTTCGTGGGCGCGATGGCTCTCACCGCGAACGCGCTGATGGTCGTCTGCGCCGGCGTCGTCGCGATCCGCCCCTTCGCCGGCTGCCGCCGGATCGCGCCCCGGGCCTATACCGCCGATCCCGGCCGGGGCCTCTGGATCGGCCCGGCGATCCTCGCCGGCATGGGCCTCCTCGGGGGCCTCTTCGCAGGAAGATTCGAGGATTTCCTCGTCGCGCCGATGGTGCGCGCCGTCACCGGCAGCGATGTCGGCACGCATCTCGTCCTCTGGCACGGCATCAATCCGGCATTGATCCTCAGCCTCGTCACCTTCGCGATCGGCATCGCGCTCTACTTCCTCGTTGACCGGATCCGCGCGGCGCTGATCAAGGCCGACCCGAAGACGCCCGCCACCGAAAGCGGCTATGACGCCCTCCTCGCGGGCACCCTGGCGTTCGCCGGCCGCCTCACCGGCTGGATCCAGGACGGCCTGATGACGAGCTACCTGCGCCGCACCTTTCTTGTGCTCGGCGTGCTGATCTGGGGCGCGATCATCCTCGGCGACGGCATGAACTGGCCGAGCGGCCTCGCGCGGATCAACGTCGTCGATCTTGCGATCGTCGTGCTGGTCGTGGCTTCGGCCGTGGTGGTGGTCCGCACCGCCTCGCGGCTGACCGCGATCGCCGCGCTTGGCGGCATCGGCACCGGCATCGCCAT
>CAYMOD010000333.1:0-2714 GCA_964391945.1 uncultured Rhodobacterales bacterium
CAGGGAATCACGCTCCTTCCGCCAGCACCAGAGGAGTTTCCGGAGGTGTCCAGATCATTAACTCTTTTTTTGATTTCGTCATACATCGCAGAGAACGCTTTTGATGCTTCCTGCTCGTACTGCTTGCTACGATTCAAGGAAACAGAGTGGATGAGTGGCAACGGCAACTTGTGGATGCTTGCTCGTTTGGAGAAGCAACACTTGCGTATGCAGCGGGAACATTAAGCCCATAGATCAGTTGGCCGATATTCAAAATTGCGCGCGCAGACGATCCGTCCGCTGTGCAAGGGACGATCAATCGGTCCGCTGCAATAATCACGAGTTCAGTGTAAGCGGAAAAACTCGGGTTGCAGTCTATTAAGAATACAATGTTTTCATGCTTCTTTGCGACCGCGTCCAAAAGATCCCTAAGCCAGCGATGTACATTCTGCCAAGAATCAGCTGGGAGTGTTTGAGCGGCAATCTGATTCATCGCTTCAGCTTGGATTTCGAGTGATGGATCACCTGCTATCAATTAAATGTTCTCATCAAGATTATCGTTAATCCTGTTGGCCTTGATGAGATAGCTTGTTTCATTACCTGATATTTTGTGCGGGCTGGAGATGCGCTCGTCAAAATAACCACCAACGGTGCCGCGCTTTGGTGAAGACAGTAGCTTCTCGAGCTCCTTGGCGCCCTTGCCGTTGCCGCCAAGCACGACCTCGCTTGCGTTTGCTTGCGGGCACATGTCCACAACAACCACCATTTTGTCTGGGTGCTGATGGGCGTACTCGCAGGCTGTGATGAACGTCACAGACGACTTTCCGACACCGCCCTTATTGTTCCAGATCGCGTAGCGCATGTATCTCACCTTCTTATCCATACCTTTGATGAGCGGTCTACATACCTCGGGTCGGCGATACAAATAACTTCAGGCACCGATGCGCAATGTCATCGCCTCACGACGGCACAGATGCCGGGAGCCGGCTCACCCGTTCTCGCGCAGCACGTGCCCGGCGAGGTAGAGGGAGCCGCAGATCAGGATACGCGCACCCGGTGTCTGGGCGGCGACGGCGGCGACGGCGGCTTCCGTGCTTGCGGCGATGGTGGCGGGGATGCCGGCGGCCTGGGCGGCCTGGGCGGTCGCGGTGGCGGGAAGCGTCGCCGCCTCGCCGGGGATGTCGACGGCAACGAGGCTCCCTGCGATGGCGGTGAGCGGGCGGAAGAACCCCTCGACGTCCTTCGTGTTGAGCATGCCGGCGACGAGGTGCACCGGCCGCGACGGCAGCCGGGAGAGGGCCTCGGCGGCGGCGCGTCCGGCGGCTGGGTTGTGGCCGCCATCGAGCCAGAGCTCGCACCCCTGGGCGGCATCGACGAGGGGGCCCAGGCGGAGACGCTGCATCCGCGCCGGCCAGACCGCATCCCGAAGCGCCGCGCCGCAGGCCGCGTCGTTGGCGCCGAGCGCGCGCAGGGCGGCCACGGCCATGCCGGCATTCGTCACCTGATGGGCGCCGAGAAGGGCAGGGCACGGCAGGTCGAGAAGCCCGCCCCCATCCTGGAAGGCGACGCGGCCGTGCTCCTCCCAGATCGTCCAGTCGCGCCCGGCGACGAGAAGCGGCGCGCCGACGGCTTCGGCCTGCGCCTCGATCGCGTCAAGCGCCTCGTCCTCCTGCGGGCCGACGAC
The DNA here is from genome assembly GCA_964391945.1 of uncultured Rhodobacterales bacterium. Classification (GTDB taxonomy): domain Bacteria; phylum Pseudomonadota; class Alphaproteobacteria; order Rhodobacterales; family Rhodobacteraceae; genus Amaricoccus. Next base: position 1,664 of record CAYMOD010000333.1, read on the forward strand.
GCAGGGGACGCCGCGCTTGAGGATGCCGGCTTTCTCGCCCGCAATCTCGGCAAGAGTATCGCCGAGATACTGCTGGTGGTCGGGAGAGATCGGGGTGATCACGGAAAGCCGCGGCTCGGGGACGACGTTGGTCGCATCGAGTCGGCCGCCCAGCCCCACCTCAAGGAGAAGCGCATCCGCCGGCTCCTCGGCGAAGGCGAGGAAGGCGGCACAGGTGGTGATCTCGAAATAGGTGATCGGCTCGCCACCGTTCGCCGTCTCGCAGCGTCCGAGCAGCTCCGCGAGCCGGTCCTCCGGGATCAGTTCACCCGCGAGACGGATGCGCTCGTGGAACCGCGCAAGATGCGGCGAGGTGTAGACATGCACGCGCGAGCCGCGCGACTCGAGCCCTGCGCGGATCATCGCGATGGTCGAGCCCTTGCCATTCGTGCCCGCGACATGGACGACCGGGGGGAGCGCGCGTTCGGGATGGCCGAGGGCCGCCAGCAGCCGCTCGACCCGGCCGAGCGAGAGGTCGATGATCTTCGGATGCAGGGACATGAGCCGCGCAAGCACGCGGTCGCTCGGCTGGGTCATCGTCGCCTCAGCTTCGAGCGGTTGCCGGGGCTTCAGGCGCCGGAGTGTTGGCGTCCGGTTCGGCCGGCGGGGGGAGGTCGGCGAAGACCGGCGATTCCTTGCGCATCATCAGCCGCAGGATGGTTGCGAGTTCGGTGCGCAGATCCTTGCGCGCTACCACCCGGTCAAGCATGCCGTGGTCGAGGAGATACTCGGCGCGCTGGAAGCCTTCAGGCAGGGTCTCGCGGATGGTCTGCTCGATGACGCGGGGACCGGCGAAGCAGATCAGCGCGTTCGGCTCGGCGATCTGGACGTCGCCGAGCATCGCGTAGGAGGCGGTGACGCCGCCCGTCGTCGGGTGGGTGAGAACGACGACATAGGGAAGCCCCGCCTCCTTCAGCATCTCGACCGCGACCGTGGTGCGCGGCATCTGCATCAGCGAGAGGATGCCCTCCTGCATCCGCGCGCCCCCCGAGGCGGCGAAGAGGACGAGCGG
>CAYMOD010000334.1:0-2712 GCA_964391945.1 uncultured Rhodobacterales bacterium
TCGATGCCTTCGCGAAATGCGTGCGGCTCGGCGCGGGACTCGAGCGGACGGGGCATCTGTCCCGCTCCGCGATCGGGCGCACGATCGAGGCGCTGGAGATCTGCGCCGAGAAGATCGCGCGGCTCGGGGTGGGGAACACGCGGCTCGTCGCGACCGAGGCCTGCCGGCGGGCGCGGAACGGCGCGCATTTCCTTGCGCTCGCGACGCGCCAGACCGGGCTCCGGCTCGAACTGATCGAGCCGGAGGAGGAGGCGCGGCTCGCGGTGATCTCCTGCGCGCCGCTCGTCAGTCCGGAGGCGAGCCAGGTGCTCGTCTTCGACATCGGCGGTGGTTCGACCGAACTCGTCTGGATCGATCTTTCGGACGTGGAGCCGGCGGACCGGGCGCAGGCGATCGTCAACCTCGATCTCGGGGCGCGCGGCGCAGCGCGAGCCCCCGTGCGCGGCGCGGCGCGGATCGTCGACTTCATCTCGGTGCCGCTCGGTGTCGCGACGCTCCACGACCATTATACCGACGTCGCCGATGATAGCGCCCGTTTCGCGCTGATGTCGTGGTATTTCGAGGAACAGATCGCCGGATTCGTTCCCTATATCGAGGGTTCGATCCCGGCGGTCGCGCCGCCTTCCTTTCAGATGATCGGCACCTCGGGCACGGTCACGACGGTGGGCGCTGCCCATCTCGGCCTGCGTCGCTATGACCGCCGCAAGGTGGACGGAATGAATCTCAGCGTGGGGGCAATCGACGAGGTGATCGCGCGGTTTCTCCGCCTCGGGCCGGAGGGGCGGCGGCGCGACGTCGGGCTCGGGCGCGATCGCTGCGACCTCATCATGTCGGGCGTGGCAATCCTGCAGACGCTGCTCCGGATCTGGCCGACGGAATCGATGCGGGTGGCCGACCGCGGCCTGCGCGAAGGGATGCTGTTCTCGATGATGTCGGCGCGGGGCGCGTTCGGCCGTGGCGTGGCGCCGGAATGAGCGGGCGGGGTAGGGCGGTCTGATGGCGCGGAAGACAGGAAGCCCTGCCGGCGTGTCCGGGCGCGGCCAGCGCGAGCTCACGGTGCGGGTGAAGACCGCGCGCGGACGCAAGCTCTCCTCGACGCGCTGGCTCGAGCGGCAGCTGAACGATCCCTATGTCGCGCGCGCAAAGGCGGAAGGCTTTCGCAGCCGTGCTGCCTACAAGCTGATCGAGATCGACGACAAGGCACGGATCCTGCGGCCGGGGGCGCGGGTGGTCGATCTCGGCTCGGCGCCGGGCGGCTGGTTGCAGGTGGCGGTGGCCAGGACGAACGCTGACGGACGCCAGGCGGGCAGGCCGGTCGGCAGGGTGCTCGGCATCGACATCCAGCCGGTCGATCCGGTGGCGGGCGCCGAGATCCATGAGCTCGATTTCCTCGCCGAAGGGGCGGATGCGGCGGTAAGGGAGTGGCTCGCCGGCGAGGCCGATGCGGTGCTCTCCGACATGGCGGCGGCGGCCTCGGGGCATCCGGCGACCGACCATCTCCGGATCATCGCCCTCTGCGACGCGGCGGCCGAGCTTGCACGAGACGTGCTCAGCCCGAGCGGCGCCTTCGTGGCCAAGGTGCTGCGCGGTGGCGCGGAAGGTGAGTTGCTCGCCGGGCTCAAACGCGATTTCGGGAAGGTGCGCCACATCAAGCCGCCGGCAAGCCGTTCGGATTCCGCGGAGACCTATCTTGTCGCTACCGGCTTCCGCCGCGTATCGGTGTGAGTGGGGCTCTTGTACCCGGTCGAGCGATTCGCTATGTGGGCGCTCACGCGGCCCCTTCGTCTATCGGTTAGGACGCCAGATTCTCAATCTGGAAAGACGGGTTCGACTCCCGTAGGGGCTGCCAGATTCCTGATACATTCCCGGTTGTCCGCACCTCGGCGGAAGGGTTGCCGCCGGGCCGCGCTGGCTGCGTTGCGCCGGGCACGCTCGCGCTCTTTCGCATCGGCATGACTTCCGTCGGGCCAGAGGCCTGCGTTATCTCTCTGTTGAGTGGTGCAGGGTGCTGGCAGGGGAGCGGCCGCAGATGGCGATAGGGGTCTTCGACAGTGGTATCGGCGGGCTGACCGTATTGAAGGCGCTCGTCGAGCGGCTGCCGGGGCAGGATTTCATCTATCTCGGCGACAATGCGAATGCGCCCTACGGTCTCAGGAGCGCCGATGATGTCTTCGCCCTCACCTGCGCCGGCGTGCGGCAGCTTTTGGACGAGGGCTGCGGGCTGGTGGTCCTTGCCTGCAACACCGCCTCGGCGCTCGCGCTCAGGCGGTTGCAGATGTCCTGGCTCGATCCGACCGAACATCGGGTGCTCGGGGTCTTCGTGCCGGTGATCGAGTATCTGACCCGGCGGGACTGGGGCGACCGTTCGCCGCCCACGCATACGGGCCTGAGCGATGTCGCCCTCTTCGCAACGCCGGCGACGGTAGCGAGCGGCGCCTTCACGCGTGAGTTGCACTTCCGCGCCCGTGACGTCTCGGTCGAGTCACAGGCCTGCACCGGACTGGTCGAGGCGATCGAGCGTGGCGCCTGGGCCGAGGCGGAGGCGCTGGTCGCCGCTCATGTCGCGGCGCTTCGTGCGCGGCTGCCCGCGCCGCAGGCGGCGGTGCTCGGCTGCACGCATTATCCGCTTGTCGAGCCGGTGTTCCGGGCCGCGCTGCCGCCGGAGACCGCGCTCGTCTCGCAGCCACGGCTGGTGGCCGACAGCCTCGCCGA
>CAYMOD010000335.1:0-2698 GCA_964391945.1 uncultured Rhodobacterales bacterium
AGCCACACCCAGGCGGTCGGGCGGCTGAAGGCCGAACACGACCTGCCGCCTTCCGACCCCGCGCGCGAGGCGCGCCAGATCGCCCGGCTCGAGAAACTCGCGCATGACGCCGATCTCGACCCGGCCTTCGCCAAGAAATTCCTGACCTTCATCATCTCGGAAGTGATCAGGCATCACGAGCGCCATCTCGAAGACACCTCTGCCGGAGGCGGCACCGAAAGCGCCAACCACGCCACCCTGAAAACGCCCTCGCACGGCACCAGCACCCAAGGAGACTGAGACCATGGCCATGAAGATCCGGCTCGCCCGCGGCGGGTCCAAGAAACGCCCGCACTACTCGATCGTCGCCACCGACAGCCGCATGCCGCGCGACGGCCGCTTCATCGAGAAACTCGGCACCTACGACCCGCTCCTGCCGAAGGACAACGAGAACCGCGTCAAGCTCGACCTCGAACGCGCCCAGCACTGGATCTCCAGGGGCGCCAAGCCGACCGACCGCGTCGCCCGCTTCCTCGAAGCCGCCGGCCTGCGCGAGAAGGCGACCCGCGCCAACCTCAAGAAGGGTGAGCCCGGCAAGGCCGCGCAGGAACGCATCAAGACCAAGGCCGAGAAGGCTGCCGCCACGGAAGCCCCTGCTGCGGAAGCCCCGGCCGAATAACCGGCCGGGCTCCCCCGCGTCATGGCTCCGCCCGACCGCATCTGCCTCGGCGCCATCGCCGGCGCCTTCGGCGTGAAGGGGGAAGTGCGCCTGAAATCCTTCTGTGCGGAGCCCGCCGCCATCGCCGATTACGGGCCCCTCGCGACGGAGGACGGGCGCAGCTTCACCATCACCATCACGCGGCCTCTCAAGGGCGCCTTCGCCGCCCGCCTCTCCGGCGTCACCGACCGCGACGCGGCCGAAGCCCTGCGCGGCACCCGGCTCTACGCCGACCGCGCGCGGCTGCCACCAACCGGGGAGGACGAATTCTACCATGCCGACCTCATCGGCCTCGCCGTCCTCGACACCGGCGGCGCGCCCCTCGGTACGGTCAAGGCAGTCCACGACCACGGCGCCGGCGACCTCCTCGAGGTCGAGCGGCGCGGGAGGGAAAGCGTCCTCCTCCCCTTCACCCGCGCCACCGTCCCCACCGTCGACCTCGTCGCCGGCCGCCTGATCGCCGACCCGCCCGAGGGGCTGTTCGAGGACTGAGCGGCAGCGAGGCCACGTCGATCCGGCGCGGCTTTTGTGGCATGATGCGGATGCGGCCCGAGCCACCGGCCGAACAGCAGGAGATCGATCGATGCCCGCCCGTTCCACGCCGGCTGCTGCCGCCGCTGCGGCACTCATCCTCGCGTTTCCAGCCTTCGCCCAGGACCTCTCCGGGGGGCGCTGGATCGACCTCACCCATCCCTTCAACGCCGACTCGGTCTACTGGCCGACAGAGAAGATGTTCGAGAAGGAGGTGATCTTCGAAGGCGAGACCCCGGGCGGCTGGTACTATACCGCCTACAACTTCTCCGCCGCCGAACACGGCGGCACCCATCTCGACGCGCCGATCCATTTCGCGGAGGGCGGCAACACCGCCGACGAGGTGCCGGTCGAGCGGATGATCGGGCCCGCGTTCGTCATCGACGTCAGCACCCAGGCCGCCGCCGATGTCGATTACCAGGCAAGCGCCGCCGACATCGAGGCGTTCGAGACCGAGCACGGACAGCTGCCCGAGGGCGCGATCGTCCTCATCCGCACTGGCCGCGCCTCGCTCTATCCGGACCGCGCGGCCTACATGGGCACCGCCGAACGCGGCGAGGCCGCGGTGGCGAAGCTGCACTTCCCCGGCCTCGGCAAGGATGGCGCCGAGCTTCTGGTCGCACGCGGCATCGACGCGGTCGGCATCGACACCCCTTCGATCGACCACGGCCAGTCCACCAGTTTCGAGACCCATGTCGAGTTGATGACCAACAACATCCCGGCCTTCGAGAATGTGGCCGACATGTCCGAACTGCCGGCGACCGGCGCCACCGTCATCGCCCTGCCCATGAAGATCGAGGGCGGCTCCGGCGGTCCGCTCCGCATCGTCGCCCATCTCCCCGACTAGCCGCCCCATGCCCGCGGCCGTGCGCCCACCCTGCGCCGGCCGCGACGCCAGCCGCGCCTCGTCAACACAAGATCATTGAAGATGAATCTCTTCAACATCAACATGCTACGGGCATTCTCACGCGCGAAAGGCCGCGCTTTCGCACCATGACCGCCCCCTGGACCGCCCGCGTCCTTACCCTCTACCCCGAGATGTTCCCCGGGCCGCTCGGGGCATCGCTCACCGGCCGCGCCCTCGCCGACGGGCTCTGGCGGCTCGAACCGCTCGACATCCGCGCCCATGCCACCGACCGCCACCGCACGGTGGACGATACCCCGGCGGGCGGCGGCCCCGGCATGGTCATGCGCGCCGACATCGCCGCCCGGGCGCTCGATGCCGCCCGCCACGGCGCCGAGGATTGGCCCGCCCTCTACCTCTCCCCCCGCGGCCGGCCCTTCACTCAGGCCATGGCCCGCCGCCTCGCCGCCGCCCCCGGCGTCATCCTCCTCTGCGGCCGGTTCGAGGGACTCGACCAGCGCCTCCTCGACGCCCGTCCGCTCGCGGAGGTCTCGCTCGGGGACTTCGTCCTCACCGGGGGCGAGCTCGCGGCCTTCCCCTTGCTCGACGCGACGGTTCGGCTTATA